>SCVR01000277.1 GCA_004296805.1 Dehalococcoidia bacterium | reverse complement strand
GCGTCGCGCCACGCGCGATGTCGCCCGGCCCGCACCGACGCGCCGACACCACCCGCCACTCTGCGAGACTGGCGACCACCACACGAGGGCTGAACCATGACCACTGACTCCACCAGCGAGCGCACTCGCGCCGAGCGTTACAACCCCGGCGACATCGAATCCAAGTGGCGAGCACGCTGGGAGCAAGACGACCTCTACCGCGTCGCTGACCACGTCGAGGGACGCCCGAACCGGTACCACCTCACGATGTTCCCCTACACCTCCGGCGACCTCCACGTGGGGCACTGGTGGGCGATGGCGCCCTCGGACACGCTCGCGCGGTACTTCCGAATGCGCGGGTTCAACGTCCTATTCCCGATGGGCTTCGACGCGTTCGGGTTGCCGGCAGAGAACGCGGCGCTGAAGGGTGGCATCCACCCGAAGGACTGGACGGACGCGAATGTCGTCCGCATGCGCGGACAGTTGCGCTCGATGGGCGCCTCGTTCGACTGGGGCCGCGAGGTCGTGAGTTCGCACGCGGACTACTACCGCTGGACGCAGTGGTGGTTCGTGCAGATGTTCAAGCGCGGGCTTGCCTACAAGAAGGCCGCCCCTGCGAACTGGTGCCCCTCCTGCAACACCACGCTCGCCAACGAGCAGGTGAAGGACGGCTTGTGCGAACGCTGCGACACCCCCGTCGAGCAGCGTTTCATGGCCCAGTGGTTCTTCCGCACCACGGACTACGCCGAGGAACTGCTCGACAACGAGGCCCTCGACTGGCCCGAGCACGTCAAGGTGATGCAGCGCAACTGGATCGGCCGCTCCGAGGGCGCAGAGGCGTCGTTCGCCCTCGAACAGCCGGCGTCGGACGGCACCTCCGAGATCCGCGTGTTCACCACGCGGCCGGACACACTGCACGGCGTCACGTTCATGGTGCTCGCGCCTGAGCACCCCCTCGTCCCGCTGCTGACCACACCCGAGCAGGCCGAGGCGGTCGCTGCCTATCAGGATCGCGCTGCGCACGCGACGGAGATCGAACGCCTCGCCACCGACCGGGAGAAAAGCGGCGTCTTCACGGGCGCGTACTGCATCAACCGGCTCACGGGCGATCGCGTGCCGATCTGGATCGCGGACTACGTACTCGCCACCTACGGCACCGGCGCGGTGATGGCCGTCCCCGCACACGATGAGCGCGACTTCGCCTTCGCCAGGCGCTACGGCATGCCCGTGAAAGTCGTGATCGCGCCGCCAGACTGGGACGGCAAGCCGCTGACCGAGGCCTGGACCGAGCCAGGCACCCTCGTCGCGTCGAAGCAGTTCGACGGACTGCCCTCGACCGAAGCGAAGAAGGCGATCGCGGCGTACCTCGAACAGCAGGGCTGGGGCGGCACGAAGGTGCAGTACCGGCTGCGCGACTGGCTCATCAGCCGTCAACGCTACTGGGGCGCACCGATCCCGATCGTCGCTTGCCCCGACTGTGGCGAGGTCGCGGTACCCGAGGACCAACTGCCGGTGGAGTTGCCCTACGACGTGGAGTTCAGGCCGACCGGCCAGTCACCCCTCGCGCTCTCGCCCGAGTTCGTTGCGACAACGTGCCCGCAGTGCGGGAAGCCGGCTCAGCGCGAAACAGACACGATGGACACCTTCATGTGCTCGTCGTGGTACTTCATGCGCTACGTCGACCCGCACAACACGACCGCCCCCATGAGCCGCGAGGCCGCAGCGGCGTGGCTTCCGGTCGCCCAGTACACGGGCGGCTCCGAGCACGCGACGATGCACTTGCTCTACGCCCGATTCTTCTACAAGGTCGCGCGCGACCTCGGCCTGGTGCCCGGTGACGAACCGTTCACGCGCTACTACGCGCAGGGCCAGATCCTGGGACCAGACGGCCGGCGGATGTCGAAGTCCCGCGGCAATGTGGTCGCGCCTGACGACCAGGTGCAGAAGTGGGGCAGCGACTGCTTCCGGGGCTACCTGATGTTCCTCGGGCCCTGGGACCAGGGTGGGCCCTACGACGTCGACGGGATCGTCGGCGTGTCTCGATGGCTGAATCGCACGTGGACCGTAGCCGTCGATCCGCCCACGCGCA
>SCVR01000276.1 GCA_004296805.1 Dehalococcoidia bacterium | reverse complement strand
ATCGAGTCCACCTACTTCATCCCCTACATCGCCCCCGTGCCGATGGAGCCGCGCGCCGCGGTCGCGCAGTGGGAGGGCGAACACCTCACCGTCTGGGCGGGCACCCAGCGCCCCTTCGGCCTGCGTGAGGAACTGGCCACCATCTTCGGCGTCCCTGAGTCGCAGGTCCGCGTCATCGCCCCCGAGATCGGTGGCGGCTTCGGCGCGAAGTCTCCCTACGCGCTCGCTCACGATGCCGCGCGACTCGCGAAGACCGCGGGCCGCCCCGTGCGTGTCGCCTTCACGCGGCACGAGGAGATGATGTGGTCGAACTTCCGGCCGGCCGCCATCGTGCAGATCAAGAGCGGCAGCACCTCAGACGGGCGCCTCGTCGCGTGGGAGAGCGTCGCCTACCACTCCGGCGATCGAGTCATGATCGGCCGTCGAGGCGCAGAGACGCCGTACGACCCGCCGCACGTGAAGTCCACCGTGTACCGCTCGGACAGCCCGCTGCCCTCAGGCTCCTACCGCTCGCTCGGCGCGGCCGTGAACCACTTCGCCCGTGAGGTGCACATGGACGAACTTGCCGCTGCTGCCGGCCTCGACCCTGTCGAGGTGCGCCTGCGCAACCTCAGCGAGCCGCGCTTCCGTCGTGTCCTCGAGGCCACCGCGGACGCCTTTGGCTGGACCGGCCCGCGCCTCGCCAACGGTCACGGCGCAGGTATCGCCCTCGGTATCGACGTTGGCTCCTACGTGGCCACCGCCACCGAGGTCTCTGTGCAAGAGAAGGAGGTCCGCGTCCACCGAGTCGCGGCTGCCCTCGACTGCGGCCTCGTCGTGAACCCCGAGGGCGCCGCCAACCAGATGGAGGGCTCCATCGTCATGGGGCTCGGCAGCGCGCTCTTCGAGGCCAGCGACTTCCAGGACGGCCGTCTGCTCAATGCCACGTTCGCGCGCTACCGCGTCCCCCGCATCGTGGACGCGCCGAAGATCGATGTGCGCTTCGTCGGGGACGACACCACGCCCTCGACGGGGGCAGGGGAGCCCGGCATCGTCCCGATCGCGGCAGCGGTCTCAGGCGCGGTCTTCGGCGCCACTGGGAAGCGCCACCGCGAACTGCCCATCCAACGTCACCTCTAGGCGCCGCTCCGAGGCCTGCTGAGCGGCCTACTTCGAAGCGGCGTCCAGCCGGCGCTTCGCCTCGGCCATCACATCGGCGGGCAGCGGCCCCTTCCGCGCGGCATCGAGGTTCTGGCGCAGGTGATCGGGATTCGCCGTCCCCACGATCGTCGTGTCGAGGTCGGGATGGCTGAGCGTGAACCGCAGCATGAACTCCATCCGGGTCATGCCCCCCAGCAGGTCATCGAGCGACGCCTGCTCCCATAGCGTCCGAGGCCGTTCGTCCGGGACCTCGGGCAGCCGTCGGATGTCCCATGCTTTCTCCTCGGACGGCGCCCCACGCGCTACGCCGCCGCGGATCACGGTCCCGGCGCCCGCTGCGTGCGCCGCTGAGATCAGCGTCTCGTGCTCACGCTGGAGCGCCGAGTACGGGATCTGAAACACGTCGAACACCCCGAGGGCGATCTGATCCGCGAGGTTCGGAATCGTCCCCGACATCCCGATGAACCGCACCTTCCCCGCCTGCTGGGCCGCCTGTAGCGCCCGGATCGCCCTGTGCTCCTCAAGGGCGGCGCGCGACGGGCTCCCGTGGAACTGGACGATGTCGAGGTGATCGGTCTGGAGGCGTCGCAGGCTCTGTTCGATCGCCGCGGTGATGTTGGCCGGCGTGTACACGTGGCCCTGCTGCCCCGGTTCCACTGCCACCGGGCACCCGCACTTCGAGGCCAGCACGTATTCGTTCCGTCGCCCCGCGACCGCCTTGCCCACCATTTCCTCGCTCGGCCCGTAGTCCGGCGACGTGTCGATGAAGTTCACCCCGGCGTCCAAGAGTGCGTTCAGTACGGTGTTCGCTTCGTCCTGAGACACCGTTCGTCCGAACCTCGAATCCAGCGACATCGCGCCGTACCCGAGCGTCGTCACTTCGAGGCCGGTGCGGCCGAGGGTGCGTGTGGGTAGTCCGGTCGCGGGCATGGGCGGCTCCGTCGCTGGTCGGGGTGTGTGAGCGCGGTCAGGGTACTCGTGAAGCCCTACAGTCCGCGCGAGCAGGAGGTGTCATCGTGAAGATCGTCTACATCGCTACCGGCGCGGACGGGGAGAGCCACGTCCAAATCGGTGCGCCCGAGTTCACCGAGATGGAGAACCGCCGCACCAAGGCGCAGGCCGCCCAGAACATCATGTTCTACAAGCGCGAGGTCGGCTTCAGCGACTTCCACCCAGCCCCGCGCACCCAGTACATGCTCTACCTCACCGCGCGCGTCGAGATCGGTCTGGGCGACGGCTCCACTGTCATCATGGAGCCCGGCGATGCCCTCTACGCGAACGACACCACCGGCCACGGCCATACATCGAGGGTCCTGCAAGCCGGCGTCTGTGCCGTCGTCCCCCTCGCCTAAGGCGAGGTTTACGGCCCCGGGGTCGGGGTCGGGGCCGGAGTCGGGGTCTGCGTCGGCGCGATGGTTGGATTGGGAGTCGGTGAGGGTGTCGACGTTGGTGTCGAAGTTGGCGTGGGCGAGGGTGTCGGCGTCTTCGTCGGCGTTGCCGTGGGCGTGGCCGTCGGCGTCGGGGACGGAGTGGGTGTCTTCGTCGGGGTGGGCGTGGGTGTCGGACTCGCTGTGGCAGTCGGAACCGGCGTCCGTATGGGCGTCGGCGTACGCGTCGGCGTACGCGTGGGAGATGTCGTTGGTCGAGGCGTCGGCAGCGGCGTCGCGGTCGGCGAGGGTGTGCGTACCGGGATTGCTGTGGGTGACGGCGTCCGGATCGCCGTCGGAGTGGGCGAAGGCGTCCTCGTTTGCGTCGGTGAGGGCGTCGACGTCACCCGTGCCGCCGATACGCGCGGCTCAGGCGTTGAGGTCGATCGAGGCGTTGCAGTCGCTCGGGGCGTCGGCGTGGGTAGCGGGATGAGCGGTGCGGGACTCCCATCCAGCACGATGTTGGCGCGACGCATTGGCGTGTACCGCGCGTCGTACGCGATGGCGTGATAGACGGATGCCCGGGGAGTCTCCTCATACACCCAGACCCGTGACTGTTCCTCGTTCGCCCAGGCCACGAACAGCCGGACGTGGCCATAGTGACGAGGGTCCTGCGCCGTCGTCAGGTTCATGATGTCGCCCGGCCGCAGTTCCTCCTTCGTGATTGGAGATGCGTACCGGTAGAAGGTGTCCGTCGTCTGCCGTGAAAGGCCCCACGCGCGGCTCACATACGCGGAGCAGTCCATCCCGCCTTCGGTGTTCCCACCCCACAGGTACGGCACACCGAGCAGTGACTGTGCGATGCCGAGGACGTTGTTGGACGGCATGGGAGGCGGTCCGGATACCCACTGCTTGGGTGGTGGCTCGGCGACCGGGAGCACGGGTACCACGGTGACGCCGCCGGTCCCGGATGGCGTCACCACCGCAGCGGGTACCGTCCCGCTCGCGACCCACGCCGCCACGATGTCCGCGTTCACACCCTCGAACGGGTCCGGCGCCGGGAGATCTGGCAGCTCGATGGGCGGTTCGGAGGTGCTGTCGGCGTCGGTGACCCCGATGTTCTCCTGAGTCAGCGGTGCTCGGTCGAGCGAGAGCACAGCCGCAGGCACCGCCGATGCCCCCACGCGCTGGTGAGGGTCAGCGGACGCGGACAGCAGTCCCACGACGAGGACCAACACAATGGCCCACAGGTGCATGCTTCCCACCCTGCGGGTGCGACGCGGTCGTACGCACAGAAAGAGGGATGAGGTCACGGCCCGCCAGCCGGCTCGACAAGAGTCCTCCCGCGCGCCTCTCGCTCGGGCTCCGTCGAACTCCATGTC
>SCVR01000275.1 GCA_004296805.1 Dehalococcoidia bacterium | reverse complement strand
CGGCGGGGTTGGCGCGAATGGGGAACCCCGATGCGGCGAACTGTTGGCTTCGGCCTCCTCGCTGCATCGCTCCTCGTGGCCTTCGTCGTTGCTGCTCTCCCCGGAACGACGAGCGCCCTGGGCGCGCCAGCCCCGCTGACATCCACCTCCGACGGTCCCGCGCCGATGTCCCTGCCCGTGTCCTCCCTGGATGTGACGCGGCGCGCGCCTCCGTTGCGCACGCCCTCGTACTTCGCGCAGGGGCCGGTAGTGAGCGTGTACGGGCACCCGGGGATCTGCTTCATGGGCGAACTCGGGTGCCACGATGTCGGCGGAGCGATCACGCGCGCGCGTGAACTCGCCGCGCAGTACGACTCGCGTCGAGCGGGTGCCGAGGTGAACGCGGTGCCCGCGTATGCGATCCCGGCGCTGCACCTGATCGTCGATGTGGCGCAGGCGACGGCGCAGGCTGACGGCTCGTACCTCATGCGTACACCCACTGAGGATGTGCGCGAGTACGTCGAAGCGGCACGCGCGGCGGGCGTGCTGCTGTTCCTCGACCTGCAGGTCGGATGGACCGATCCCCTCTCGGGCGTGACGCGCCTGGAGGAGTTCCTGCGCGAGCCGTTCGTGCACGTGGGCCTCGACCCCGAGTTCGCGACGCAGCCCTATCGTCGCGCGCCGGGGAGCGTGATCGGCACGCTGGACGTCACTCAGGTGCGGCCGGTGCAGGCGTACCTCGCGCGGCTCGCACTCGAGCACAACCTGCCGCCGAAGATCCTCGTGATGCACCAGTTCACGCCGGAGATGCTGGTGGGGATGGCGAACCTCGAGGCATCGCCGGACGTCGATGTCGTAGTGGACATGGACGGGTTCGGCGGGCAGCCGGAGAAGCTCGGCGGCTATCACCGCTACGCGCGCGCACCGTACGCGGAGTACAGCGGGTTCAAGTTGTTCTTCCACTGGGACACGCCGCTGTTCACGCCGAAGCAGTTGATGGACCTCGACGGGCCGCCGCACTACATCGTCTACCAGTAGCGGCTGATCGGTAGAACGAAGAGGCCGGGCAAGCGCCCGGCCTCTCGCTTCCATCGAGTTGCCGCGCCTACTCGGCGCCGATCTCCAGGACGGAGCGGGAGACCGCGCCGCTGCGGAGGAGGTCGAAGGCTTCGTTGATGCCTTCGAGCGGGAAGCGCTTGGTGACGAGGCCCTCGATGTTCAACTTGCCCTGACGGTAGAGGTCGAAGATCCGGGGCATGTCCGTGTGGAAGCGGGCGGAGCCGTAGTAGGAGCCCTTCAGGGTCTTCTCCTGCATCCAAATCATGCCCGAGATGGAGATCTGGTCCATCGGCGGGATCATGCCGACGATGACGGCGGTGCCGCCTCGGCCGGCCATGGCGTAGGCCTGTTCCGCGGTGACCTTGAGGCCGATCGCCTCGAAGGTGAAGTCGGCGCCGCCGCCTGTGAGTTCCTGGACCTTCTTCACGGGGTCGGTGTCGCCGGCGTTCACGGTGTCGGTGGCGCCGAACTGCTTCGCGACGCCGAGTTTGGCCTCGACCATGTCGACCGCGATGATGCGGGACGCACCGGCGAGGCGGGCGGCCTGAATGATGTTGAGGCCGACGCCACCCGCACCGATGACGGCGACGGTGGAGCCGGGCTCGACCTTCGCGGTGTTCACGACGGCGCCGTAGCCGGTCATGACGGAACAACCGACGAGCGCCGCGACGTCGAGGCCGATGCCGTCCGGCACTTGCACGAGGCCGGTGGCGGGCATCACGGACTGCTGGGCAAAGCCGGCGGTGCCGGCCATGCCACTGACGGCCTGGTCGCCGCGCTTGAGGATCGGGCGGTCGGCGGCGCGCGCGGTAGTGCGCGTCTGGCAGAGGTTCGGGCGGCCCGCGTCGCAGTACTTGCAGTGCCCGCAGGGCTGGACGAAGCCCATGATGACGCGGTCGCCTGCCTTCACGTGCGTGACGCCCGGGCCGACCTTCTCGACGACACCGGCGACCTCGTGGCCGAGGACCATCGGGAGGCGGCCGGGGTAGGTGCCCTCGATGAAGTGAAGGTCCGAGTGGCAGACACCAGCCGCGACGACGCGCACGAGGGCCTCGCCGGCGATCGGCTCGTCGATCGTCAGTTCTTCGATGGACAACGGTGTCTTCGGAGCGTTGAGAACGGCAGCCTTCACGTGGGGACCCCCTCGAACACGGGCATACAGTCGGTATGGGACGCGGCGCAGTGTAGCGCTCTCAGTGGCGGCGGGTGCGGACGGCCGGACGGCTACGTGGACGCGGCCATCTCGGCGAGTTTGGCGACGGTGTTCATGTTTCGGGCTGTGCCCGCGACGGCGGCCGGGATCTTCAGTTTCGAGCGGCCCTGTCCATCCGGGTAGAAGACGTAGAACTCGCGCTTGCCAAGACGGATCTCCTCATTCGCCTGGCCGACGACGGCCTTGAGCGTGTCCTTCGGCGGCGGCGCGTCGAGGAAGATCGTGACGGTGAACGTGGGCGACGCCTTCGGGAACGGGTTCGCCGCGAGGATCGCGGCCATCTCCTCGGCGGTGCGGAGGAGGACGCCCACCGGCTTGCCGGCGTAGGCCTCGAGGCCGGCTTCGAGGCGGGCCTGCACCTTCTTCGCCGGATCCTTGCTGGTGAAGACGACGTTGCCGCTCGCGATGTAGGTCGTGACGTTGGCGTAGCCAGCAGCCTCGCAGATCGCCTTGAGGTCGGACATCGGCAGTTTGCCGGTGCCGCCGACGTTCACGGCGCGCAGCAGCGCGACGTACGCGGTCATCTGGCGGTGCTGCCCACCTCGACGCCGGTGAGGGCCTCGAGGGCGCGGACGAGGGCCTGCGTGCCGACGTCGCCACCGTGACGGCCCTCAACGACGCCAAGCAGTTGATGGACGAGCGAGACGCCGGCGAGCGGTGCATGCACGGTGTCGGCGGCTTCGAGGGCGAGGCGGAGGTCCTTCTGCTGGAGGGAGACTTTGAAGCCGGGTGCGAAGTCGCGCGCGACGATCTTGGATGCGAGGTTGCTGATCTGCCACGAACCTGCGGCGCCCGCGCTGATCGCCTCGATCATCACGCTGGGGTCGACGCCGCTTTGCTGGCAGAAGACGAGGGCTTCGGCCATCGCGAGGTTGTTGAGGCAGACGGCGATCTGGTTGCAGAGTTTGACGGTCTGTCCGGCGCCGACAGGCCCGCAGTGCGTGATGCGCTGGCCCATCGCCTCGAACACCGGGCGGGCACGTTCGAGGGTCGCGGCTTCGCCTCCGACCATGATCGAGAGCGTGCCGTTGATGGCACCCTGCTCGCCGCCGGAGACGGGGGCATCGAGGTAGTCGCAGCCGACGCCACGGACGCGCGCCGCGAGGCGCTTTGTGACGTCGGGGGAGATCGTGCTCATGTCGATCACGATGGCGTTGGGGCGGAGTCCGTGCAGGACGCCGGCGTCGCCCTCGATGACGGCTTCGACATCGGCGCTGGCGGTGACGCAGACGACGACGATGTCGGCGCGGCTGGCGACGGCGGCCGGGGAGGCGGCGGGCTCCGCGCCCTCGGCGAGCGCGACCTTCGAGGCGGTGCGGTTCCAGGCGACGACGGGGAAGCCGGCGCGGAGGAGGTTGCGGGTCATGGGGAGGCCCATGATGCCGAGCCCGATGAAGCCGACCGTTCCCTTGAGTGCGTCTCGAGTGGTGTCCGCCATCTGAATCTCCCCGTCGTGTGGCCCCGATGCCTGCTGGGACGATAGCGCCCGGCGGGAGCGCGGGCCTTCGGGTGCCTCGTGGGTGACGTGTGGGGTGGCGAGGGGTGCCGCGGGCCTGCGATAGTGTGCCCGAGGACGCCTCCTCCGCCGAGGTCGCTCCTGCCGAGAGGATGTCGCGATGCGTTGGCTCCGCCGTGTGTTGTTTGTGGCCGTGATCGCCGGTGGGGTTGCAGCCGTGCTGCGGAAGTTCGGGCTCCTCGGCAAGGGCGAGTGCACGCCCTCGTGTTCGTGCTCGATGGGGCAGCAGGACTGCACGTGCGGGCACTCGACGTGCCTGTCGCCCGCGGTGGCGTAGGGGACGCACCCAGCCCATCGTTCATGGCACTGGTTCCGCCCGACACAAAGAGGCCCCCGGCATCGCCGGGGGCCTCTTGTCTGCGTCTCGTGCGGCCTCGATGTGTCGAGGGCCGCTCGGGGGCTAGCCGCGCGGGAGGCCGAGGCCTCGCGTGGCGATGATGTTGCGCTGGATCTCGGAGGTGCCGGCGGCGATCGTCGAGGAGACGGACCGCAGGTAGTTGGTGCTCATGGAGGCACCGAGCGGGGCGCGCTCGTCCTTGCCGTCGTAGATGTTGGCGTAGAGGCCAAACACCCGCGTGCCGGTGAGGGCGATCTTCTGGTTCATCTCCGAGTTGAACAGCTTCGACACGGATGCCTCGTAGTTCGGGACCATGCCGCGGTTCTGCATCGAGATGATGCGGAACGAGAAGTTGAACATGACGTCGACCTCGATGTAGCGGTCGGCGACGGCGAGGCGGTTGGCCTTCGCACCCGGGGACTTCGCCTGGCCCTCAGCCGTCTTCATGAAGGCGGTGAGCTTGTCCAGCGTGCGCTTGCCGTTGACGGCGCCGGTGATGTTCGACCGCTCGAAGTCGAGCAACGTCATACCGACGTACCAGCCACGGTTCTCCTCGCCCACGCGGTTGCGGACGGGGACGCGGACGTCCTCGAAGAACGTCTCGTTGAAGTGGTGGCGGCTGGACATGTCGATTAGCGGGCGGATGGAGAGGCCCGGCGTGTGCTTGTCCATGAGGAGGAACGAAATGCCGCGGTGCTTCGGCGCGTCCGGGTCCGTGCGGACCAGGGCGTAGAGCCAGTCGGCGTAGTGCGCGAGCGACGTCCAGATCTTCTGGCCGTTGATCACGTACTCGTCACCGTCGCGGACGGCACGCGTCTGGAGCGACGCGAGGTCCGAGCCTGCGCCCGGCTCCGAGTAGCCCTGTCGCCAGTCGACCTCGCCGGAGAGGATCTTCGGCAGGTGCTCGGCCTTCTGCTCGGGAGTGCCGTGGATGATGAGGGTCGGCCCGAGCTGCGAGACGCCCTGACCACCGACTGCGGGAGCGCCGGAGGCGGCCATCTCCTGCTTGAAGATGAACTGCTCCATCGGGGAGAGTCCGGCTCCGCCGTACTCCTTGGGCCAGTGAGGGGCGACCCAGCCCTGAGCGGCGAGGGCCTTCGTCCAGTCCTCGGCGGCCTTCTTGTGCTCGGCGACTGGTGAACGACGGTCGCGCTCCCAGGAACCTTCTTCTTCGCCGTCACCGCCGCTGTAACGCTTCGGGAGGTTTGAGGTGATCACACCTCGCACGCGCGCGCGGAACGCGGCCTGCTCGTTGTCGTCTGCCCAGTCCATCGGGTGTCCCTTCTCGTGGCAGCCTCCCGTGCCCATCCGTGTGGGTCGGTCGAGGTCAGCCCGCGTGATCCTATTACAGATGTCGAGATTCGCTCGTGACGGACGGGACATAACCCGACGAAATCGGGGAGCGATCGGGTACGACTCAGGGGGCGCCCCGCCGCTCCATGAGTTCGGTGAGGCGTGGCGGCACTGAACCGGCGTTCGCACCCCAATCCTGGGCGTTCCGCAGCCGAATCCCCGAGGCGTGGAGCGAGGTGTCCCAGAGGCCTCGGAGGGGCGTCAGGCGGCGCATCAACCGGAGTTCCACGCCGTCCTGCCGCAGCGCATCGACGAGGTCGCCCACCGGCTCCACGAGGCTGGGGCGGACTGTTTCACGGCTCACCCACATCCCCGCGTCGTGCAGGTCTTCGAAGGTCTCCGGCGGGAGGTGGTATCGGGTCACCGACGTCGTGTGCAGCCGCTCCAGCCAGTCCCACTCGATGCAGGCGACGGCGCGGACGCCCTCCCGCTCCCCCCAGTAGCGGTCGAGGTCCTCGGGTGTGGTCGTGGGCAGGGGCCAGAAGAGGATGCGCGGGCAGTCCCTCGGGAAGAGGTACATCGATTGGTGGGCGGCCTCGATGGCCCAGACGAGCGGGGTGGTGATCTCCGGCCGCGCGGGCATCAGCCGCGGCTCAAACACCTCGATGGCGGGGTCTTCGGAGAAGTGGAAGAGGGGCAACGGTCGATCCCTCCCCCTACCCCTCCCTTGTCCGAGGGAAGGGAGTTCGGAAGCAGGCCTGCTACTGATTCCCCAAGATCAACGTCGCCGTGGCGGAGAACCAGCCGCCGGGGGCGTGGACGAGGCTGGTCTCGATGTCGTTGATCTGGCGGCCGGTGGCTTCTTTGCGGAGTTGGCGGACGGCTTCCTGGATCGCGAACATGCCGTACATGCCGGTGTGGGTGTAGGAGAGGCCGCCGCCGTTCGTGTTGACGGGGAGTGCGCCGCCCGGGGCGCCTCGCATCTCGGCGAACCAGGGGCCGGCCTCGCCGGGCTTGGTGAAGCCGAGGGCTTCCATCGCGTAGATGGGGGTGTGGGAGAAGGCGTCGTAGAGCATCAGGTGGTCGATGGCGGAGTGGTCCATGTCCGCCATGCGGAACGCCTCGGGGCCAGTGACCTTGGCTGCGGCGGTCCACTCGGCGTAGTCCCACATCTGGCTGATGTTCGTGTGCTGCACGGACTCGCCGCGCCCGAGGACCCAGACGGGCGGCTTGGGGAAGTCCTTCGCGCGCTCCTCTGAGACGAGGACGAGTGCGCCGCCGCCGTCCGTGACGAGGCAGCAGTTGAGCAGGTGGAGCGGCCACGCGATGACGCGTGAGTTCAGCACGTCCTCGATGGTGATGGGGTCGCGCATCAGGGCGCGCGGGTTGAGGCTGGCCCACTGGCGGGTGGAGACGGAGACGGCGGCGAGTTGTTCCTCGGTGAGGCCGTACTTCTTCATGTAGTGGACGATCGGCACGGAGAACATCGAGGGCGGGCCGAAGACGCCGAAGGGGGCTTCGAACTGGCCGCCGATGGTGCTCGCGCCGCCGCCGAAGCCGCCGACGCCCACGCGTGAGCGCCCGGACTCGCCGTGCGTGACGAGGACGACATCCGCGTAGCCCGCGGCGATCGCGGCGACGGCGTGGCTGACGTGGATGAGGAACGAGCAGCCACCGACGGAGGTGCCGTCGACGTACCTCGGCATGATGCCCAGGTACTCGGTGAGTTGGGCGGGGGCGACGCCGGCGGTGGCGATGCCGTCGACGTCGTCGAGGGTGAGGCCGCAGTCGGCGAGGGCGTTGAAGGCGGACTCGGCGTGGAGTTGGAGCGTCGAGTGGTTGGGGAGGTGGCCGACGGTGTCGGTCTCAGCGGCGCCGACGATGGCGACCTTGCGGCGGAGGGTGCGGGAGTCAGGCATCGGATGCTCCTCGGTGTTGGAGTCGGGTGTGGCGGTGTGGCTGCGCGTTAGACCAGGCGGAACTTCGGAAGGGTGACCTTCTCGTTCACGGTCTCGTAGACGATCTGGACGGGTGCGTCGGCCGGGAGCGTCTCGGGCGTGGGGTTGTCGATGAGGATGTTGGTCATCATCTTCGGGCCCTCATCGAGCGTGACGACGGCGATGACGTACGGCGAGGCGAACGCGGGGTGCGCGCGGTGCGCGATGACGTAGGAGTGCAGCTTTCCCTTGCCAGAGACGGTGGTCCATTCGACGTCGCGGGAGTGGCAGCCCACGTGCGGACAGAAGGGGCGCGGGTAGAAGTAGTGGCGGTTGCAGGCGCGACAACGCTGGATGCGGAGTTCCCCGCGCTGGAGGCCGGCCCAGTACTCCTCGGTCTCGGGTGTGGCCTGCGGGAGTGGCTTCTGGGGTGCGTTCATCGCTGACTCCTCGATCCGCGCGCCCGCTCGGCGGGTGCGCCGCGCATGCTAGCCCCCGAGGACGGCCAAGATCGCGCCCCCGAGGAAGGCGATGAGGACGAGGGCGCCGAAGGCCTGGAGCGCCGGACGCAACCACGGGTGTGACGAGCCGTAACCGTAGTGCCCGTACTCCGCCTCTTCAGTGAGGTCGGGGTCGAGGTCGCCCTCGGTGGACTCAATCCAGCCGTTGCTCGGTCCTGGGCTCATGCCTCAAGCGTAGCGGGCAGAGGCCGGACTATCCTCGGTGGGTAGGAGCGGAGGCGGCATGAGCATCCTGGTGCAGCGCGAGTTTGCGGTCGCCCCGGCGGACCGGCCGGAGTTCGAGCGGCAGAGTCGCGAGGGGCTGTGGCCCGCCTTCCTGCACTTTGGCGCGCCGATGGTGGCGTATGGCACGTGGGCCTTCGGCGGGCCGAGCGACGTGGTGGTCACGCACACGACCTACGCCGACCTGGCGCACTGGGCGGCGACGCGACAGGGTGTGGGCGCCTACTACCAGGACGCGGCGATGCGCGCGGAGATTGAGCCCTACCTCAAGGTCTACGGGAACCGCGGAGAGGTGATCGGCAGCAGCATCGCCAGCCTGTTCGAAATGGACGACGCGGTCTCGCGGGCTCGACCAGTCGCGCGACAGGCGGGGCAGCCGGTGCCCGAAGCGCCGCCCACGTTCGGACGCGGATCGGTGATCTCGGAGCGGACGATCTCAGTGCCACCCGCCAACCTCGCGGAGTTCCGGCGGCTGAGCGCCGAGGTGATCTGGCCGTGGCTGGAGTCGCACGGCGGGCGGGTGCTGGGGATGGGGCACAACCTGATGGGCCCCTCCGACGAGGTGACGACGTGGTTCGCGTTCCGCTCGCTGGGGGAGTGGTACCGGCAGCAGCATCCCTCGCAGATGGGTGCACCCGCGGCAGTGGTGGGTGCGTTTACCTCGCGCGCGTCGTTCGTGCGACAGAAGAGTGGGCGCATCCTCATGATCGGTTCTGACTTCGGCGTGAAGGTCTAGCGAGGTCGCGATGGCCGCCGACGCCACCTCGATGCCTGCGTCGGATGCGTTGCCGGCTTTGCCGTCCGAAACGATGCTGGCGGAGGTCGAAGCGCTCGCGGTGGAACTCGCGCGCGCGGCGGGTGACGAGGCGCACGCCGCGCTGAGCCGCACGATCGATGTGGGCTACAAGGCGAACCGCAAGGGCAAAGAGGACACGGGCGACCCGGTGTCCGAGGTCGACCACGCGGTCGAAGCGCTGATCCGCGAGCGGCTCGGCGCGCGTTTTCCGACCCACGCGATCCTCGGCGAGGAAGTGGAGACGCATCCCGCGGACGCTGAAGAGTGGCTGTGGGTTGTGGATCCGGTTGATGGGACGGCGAACTTCGTGAACGGGTTCCCGCTGTTCGCGGTGTCGATCGGTGTGCTGCATCACGGGCGTCCGGTGGTTGGGGCGATCTGGTGCGCGAGCACACCGGCGCTGCGCGCGGGCGTGTACCACGCACGCCTCGGTGGTTCCCTCGCGCTCGATGGAGTCGAGGTGGGGGCGCGGGGGACGGTGGTCAAGCGACGGCTGGCGGCGGTGCCGGGCGGATCGTCGGCGGGGACGAAGGAGTGGGACCACCGGGTGACCGGGAGCGCGGCGCTGGAGTGCGCGTACGTGGCTGCAGGGATCTTCACGTCAGCGCCGTTCTGGGGACTGAAGATCTGGGACGTCGCGGCCGGCGTGGCCCTCGTGCGGGCGGCGGGCCTGGAGGCGTGGACGCGGGAGGGTACCGCGTGGCGGCCGTTCGAGCGGTTCGTGCCGCCGGCGAAGGCGCCGAAGGGGCAGGACCGCGTGCCGAGCCTGCGGGACTGGCGGGCTCCACTCGTCCTCGGCACGGCGGAAGCGACGCGGTTGATCCGCGAGCGGCAGCGCACGCCGGGTCTGGTTGCGCGAGTGCGACGTCGACTGATGGCGAGGCATCGATGACGGCGCGGGCGACGGCGGTGGTGGAGGAGATCCGGCTCGCGCTGCGCGCGCCGATCGTGCCGTCGCCGATCGCGCGGATCGCGGAGGTCGCTCCGGGATACCTCGAGGTGGTGTGGCCGCGGATCGCGTCGTCGGTGAACGCGGCGGGGTACCTCGGGTCAGCGTTGTACCTCGCGGACATGGCGCTCGCGGAGGTGGAGTCGGTGTACGAGCCGGTGCTGACGCGCGAGACGCTGATCGAGGCCGGAGAAGGGGCTGGTGAGGTGGCCTCGCTGCTCGAGGTGATCGACCTATTCCATTACGGGCAGCCGCAGTTGTTACTGATGCTGGCGGCACTGGCGGAGGCGTTCGGGCGCGAGCACGTCGGCGGGTACGGGAAGCCGGAGCCGCGTGGGGTGACTGAACGCGAGCGTGCACACCTCGCGCTCGACCTGCGGCTGGCCGCA
>SCVR01000274.1 GCA_004296805.1 Dehalococcoidia bacterium | reverse complement strand
TCGCAGATCTCGAGTGCCTGCTCACCGGTATCCGGCTGCGAGATCAGGAGTTCGTTGACATTGATGCCGATCTTCGCGGCGTACTCCGGGTCGAGCGCGTGCTCGACGTCGATGTAGGCAGCGGTGCCGCCGGCCTTCTGCGCCTCCGCGATGATGTGCTGGGCGAGCGTCGACTTACCCGCGGACTCGGGCCCGAAGATCTCCGTGATGCGACCACGCGGGATACCCCCGATGCCGAGGGCAATGTCCAGGGAAAGGGCGCCCGTCGGGATGGCGGCGACGTTGATCGCAGCCTCCGGGTCGCCGAGGCGCATGATTGCGCCCTTACCGTGGTCCTTCGTGATCTGTTCAAGCGCCTTCGCGAGGTCGGCGGCTTTCCCGGTACCGACGGCGTGCGCCGCCTTCTTCTCTTCAGTGCTGCGCTTCTCGGCGGCCATGGTGTGCGCCTTCCTCGTGGGGCGCTCACGCGCCACTCGTCTCTCGGGAGCCCCCGCCACCGATGTTCGGAACAGTATTAGAACACCCGTTCGCTGTCAACAGGTGACGGCACTGGGTGGATCGAATTTGCACTGCTGTCAGGGTACGCCGCTCGTGATTGCGGTGGGCCTCGGCAATCGGAACGCCCGAGGTGCTACGTTCCGGCGCGCTGAGACCCAAGACCGACTTGAAAGGTGGAGCCGATGGCCGCCGTCACGAGTGAGATGGGGGTGGTGTTCGCCCAGGCGGGCGGGCGCGCCCTGAAGTGCGACATCTACCGGCCCGCCGATGCCGCGGGCGTGCTGCCCGCCGCGATCTTCTTCCATGGCGGCGGATGGCGGCGTGGGAGCAAGGACTCGCTCAAGCCACGGGCACAGGAACTCGCCGCCCACGGCTTCGTGGTCGTGGCCGCCGAGTACCGCCTGACCGACGAGGCTCGTTGGCCCGCCCACATTGAGGATGCGAAGGCAGCCCTTCGCTGGCTCCGCGCGAATGCGGCAGCCCGGCGTGTGAACCCCGACCAGATCGCGCTCGTCGGCTTCTCGGCCGGTGCGCAACTCGCGTTGCTGGCGGCCGGGACCCCTGGCGTCGCGGCGTTCGATGGCGGCGCAGGCACAGTCGAGTCGGAGCGCGCGAATGCCGTCGTCGGCTTCTTCCCGCCGACGCGGTTCCAGGGAGGCACCGAGCGTGTCGGCGGTGACCAGCCGGCCACGCCCGCGTCCTCTCTGGGTGCTGACATCACGCCGGAGGAGATGCGTGAGGCGAGTCCGCTCACGCACCTCTCCGCGCAGTACCCGCCGACGATGCTCCTGCACGGCACCGCCGACGAGGTGGTGCCGCCGGCCACCTCGATCGAGATGTTTGGCCTCCTCCGAGGGCTCGGTGTGCCGTCTGACCTCCGCCTGTACACGGGCCTGCGACACGAGTTCGTCCGGATGGATGGCGTGCTGCAGGTTGCGATGGCGGACGTCGCGCTGTTCCTGACACGCACGATGGTGGATCCGAAGCGGTTCGACCTCACCCAGGCAGAGTTGTTTGGCGTCCCGGCGACGCCGGGAGGGGCTTCGCGATGAAGTTCGGCATCTTCGACCACATCGAACGGCGCTCCGACGTCGGGCTCGCGCAGGAGTACGAGGAGCGCCTCCAGTTGATGGCGCAGGCGGATGAGGCAGGGTTCTACTCCTACCACGTCGCGCAGCACCACCACTCACCCCTCTGCATGGCGCCGAACCAGTCGGTGTTCCTTGCAGCGGCGGCGCAGCGCACCAAGCGTCTGCGTTTCGGCCCGCTGGTCTACGTGCTGCCGCTCCATCACCCGATTCGCCTGATCGAAGAGATCTGCATGGTCGACCAGTTGAGTGACGGCCGCCTCGACATCGGCGTCGGCCCCGGCACGGGTGGTGGCACCGAACTCGCGATGTGGGGCGCGAACCCGGACGAGAACAACGACCGATTCGAGGAGACGCTGGACATGCTCCGGCGCGGCCTGCAATCCGAGTTCTTCACGTACCACGGCAAGTTCATGGACGTGACCGACCTCTGGATGGAACTGCGCCCGCGTCAGACGCCGCACCCGCCGCTGTGGTGGGCTGGCAACGCTGAGTCTGCCGCGAAGCGTGCCGCGAACTTCATCGCCAATGGCTCCATCGAGCAGATCGCGCGGGTCACGAAGCTGTACCTCGAGGCATGGGAGCAGGCGAAGGCCGAGGATGGCCCCGAGATCGTGCGCCCGGCCTCGCCGCTCTACGGCGGCACCCGGCGCATTTTCGTCGCGGACACGGACGAGGAGGCCCGCAGGCGCGCGATCAGCGCGTACCACTCCTATCTCTCGCACTTCGCGAAGCCGATGCCCCCGGGACGCGAGGGCGGTGCTGCCGCAGCCTTCAACGAGGTCGTGCGCACCTCGGAGTGGTTCCAGAAGCAGCAGGCTGGCGAAGTGCCGCGCCCGGCTGACCCGAACCGCGTCGCCACCCTGCGCATCACGCCGGAACAGGCGATCGAGGGAGAGGCATTGCTCTGCGGCTCCCCCTCGACGATCCGCAAGTACGTCGAGCGCTACTGCGCCGAGACAGCCGCGAACTACTTCGTCGGCTCGTTCCAGTGGGGCGACCTCACCCACGCCGAGGCCTCGAAGTCGATGCGTCTGTTCTCTGAGGTCGCGATGCCAGGCTTCGTGGAGTAGGGCCGCTCGCCTGCTACAGGGCCGGCAGCAGGATCAACTTCGCCACGACGAAGTAGATCACCAGCCCCGTCACGTCCGACAGCGTGGCGACGAACGGCGCTGAGGCCGTGGCGGGGTCGAACCCCAGCCGTCGGAGCGCGAACGGCAGCATCCCGCCGACGAGCGAACCCCAGAGCACGACGCCGACCAGGGCAACGCCGATCGTCGCGGCCAGCTGGTATGCGTGGTCCGGGTACGACCCGAATGCGAAGTGCCAGGCCAGCACGCGCGCCATCCCGATCGCCGCGAGGATGAGCCCCAGCGCCGTCCCGGTCACGAGTTCACGCCGCATCACGCGGAACCAGTCACCGAGGCGCACCTCACCGATCGCGAGCGCACGCACCATCAGGGTCGCGGCCTGCGATCCGGTGTTCCCGCCGCTCGAGATGATCATCGGCAGGAACAGCGCGAGGATCACCGCGCGCTCCAACTCGTGCTCGAAGAAGCCGATCGCGGTCGCGGTCAGCATCTCGCCCACGAACAGGATCGAGAGCCAACCCGCGCGCTTCCGCACCAGCGTGACGATGCCCGTGCGCGAGTACGGCAAGTCGAGGGCGTTCACACCTCCCAGCTTCTGGATGTCCTCGGTGGCCTCGTCTTCCAGGACGTCCAGCACGTCGTCTGCGGAGATGATGCCCTTCATGCGTCCCGCATCGTCCACGACGGGGATGGCGAGCAGGCCCGCGTTCTGGAGGACGCGCGCCACCGTCTCCTGGTCGTCGTCCTCGTGCACCGCCGTGAAGTCGCGGCGCATGATGTCGGAGATGCGTGCCTGAGGCCGTGCCGTGAGCAGGTCACGGAACGAGATCACCCCCACGAGGTGGTCGTGGTCGTCCACGATGTAGAGGTAGTAGATGAGGTCGATCTGCCGCCCGGTCTGGTGCCGGACGTAGAAGATCGCCTGCTCCACGGTCATCTCGGGCCGCAGCCGCGCATAGCGCGGGTTCATTTTGCCGCCGGCCTCGTCGTCGGCGTACGCGAGCAGCGCTTGAACCTCCACGCGCGTGGCGGGATCGAGCAGGTCGAGGAGCGCCACGCGCTCTTCGTGGTTGTCGCCGTGCTGGATCACGTCGGCGGTGGCGTCCAGCGGCAACAGGCGCAGCCAGATGCGGCGCTCCTGCACCGGGAGGTCCTGCAGCAGCACCACCTGCTCGGATGGGTCGAGCGCCTGAAACACCTCGGCCGCTTCGGTACGGGGCAGTGCCTGGAACGTCGCGAGACGTTCGTCGGAGGGTACGGCAAGCCATTGCTCGGCCGGGGAGGAGGCTTCCTCCGT
>SCVR01000273.1 GCA_004296805.1 Dehalococcoidia bacterium | reverse complement strand
GCTCTTCCGATCTGGCGCGGATGGTGCCGTACGCCGTGTTGCCCTCGACACGGTCGATGTGCAGGTCAATGTCGCCGTCCTCGTAGACCTTCGTGGTGGTGTTGGCCGCAAAGAACTCGCCATACAACTGGAAGCCGCGGCCCGACAGGCTGGATGTCCAGTCGCCTCGGAGGTCGCGGGCGGGGGTGATGTTGCCGATCGGCGGCTTCGCGACGCGGATCGAGTTCATCCGCTCGTCGATCCAGTCGGAGAACCTCGGGTTTGCGACACCGACGTACACGCCAACTCCAATGGCTCCCAGGACCAAGATCCACGTGAACGCCCGACTCCGCATGGAGACGCTCCCTCCCGCCGCCGCGAGGTGCTCAGCCTACCCCGGCGCGCTGCTCGACAGGGGGTGCCGGAGGTCACCATGACAGGAGGCCCGGCGTCACCACCGGGCCTCCTGCATCTTCAGACAGAGATCCGACGGCTACAGGCCGCCGAGGCTCTGGAGGAACTCGCGGATGTTGAGGGCGAGGGCGGCGGGCTGGTCCGTGGGGACGGGGTGACCGGCGTCCTCGATCAGGCTGACACGGGAGCCGCTGATGCGACGGTGCAGGCGCTGGATGGCCTCCGGCGTCAGCATGTCGGTCTCCGAGCCGCGCACGATCATCGTCGGGCACTGGATACGATCGGCAGAGTCCCACAGGTCGGCCAGGCGGCGCTGCCCCGGGTCCGGCTCAGGCGGGCGCACCGTCGCGTCGCGGAACACCGGGTCGAGGTCCCAGACGAACACGCCATCCTCGTTCACGGTGAACGAGGCACGCACGCGCCGCTCCAACTGCTCGGTGTTCGCGTACGGGAAGAACTCACGGAATGCGACGACCGCGTCGTCGAGGCTGGCGAACGAGTCGCCGATCGCCAGCAAGCGGCGCAACTGCTCGACGCCCGAGCGCAATACTTCAGGCGCCGACTCGATGATGACCAGAGCGGTCACGATCTCGGGGTGCTCGGCGGCATAGCAGACTGCGTTCGCGCCGCCCATTGAGTGACCGACCAGCGTCACCGAGCGGAGGTTGAGTGCTTCGATGAGGGCCGAGAGGTCTTCCACCTGCGTCGCACGGGTGTAGTCGCGGTCGCCGGCGCGTGCGGTCGAACCATAACCGCGCTGGTCGACCGCGATGACGCGGTACTCACGGGCGAGGTCGGAGGCCACGTCCGACCACGCCTCGGAGGTCTCGGCGTATCCGTGCAGCATCAGCAGGGCGTGGCGGCTGCGCGGGTCACCCCATTCGCGGACGTGGAAGCGGAGGCCGTTGGCCTCGATCATTTCGTCGCGTGGTCGGGTGCTGGTGGCCATCTGGGTCCTCCGAAGGTGCGTGGGGTGTCGAACGGCGCGCGCCGACAGGTCAGGGTCGCGACGGTCGCTCTGGAGCAACCAACGTACGACGTGGGGTCGCTAGGGCGGCGAAAATATCACAAAACGAATCGGGCTGAATCTGGAGAGAGGGCTGTTCCCCGGGGCAGTGCCTACAGCGCGGCGGTGATGTCGTTCGCGACAGGCAGGCCATCCTGGAGCGCGAGCCAGTTCCGGCCGCGGTCGTGCGAGGCCCACAATTGGGTACCCGCGGCGACGAAGACGAGGTCGTTCCAGTCGAAGGGGCGGACAACGCAGGGGATGCGTTCCCACTCGTCATCGCCTTCGAGCATGATGCGCTGCCAGGTCACTCCGCCGTTGGCGGAGCGGAACACGGCCCCCTCGATGCCGGGACCTCGTCGCCCGGCCGAGTAGACCAGGGAGTCCGGTGTGCCGGGTAGGACGGCGATGGTGCCGCCCCACGAACGGTCCAGGCCACCGATGCTCTGCACCCACGTGTAGCCCTCATCCTCGCTGCGGAAGATGCCGCTCTGCGTAGACGCGTAGAGACGGTCGCGGCGTTCTGGATGGACCCACACTCGATGCACCTTCGGGTCGAGCCCGTCCGCCCGGCGCAACCAGGACGAGCCGCCGTCACGGGTATGCCAGCAGCCGCCACCCACGATCGAGATCACGAGACCGTCCGTCACCTCGCCGGCAGATGCGACGAAGGGCGTTACGCCGGCAGGTGGGAGGAAGCGGTTCAGTTTGATGACGTTCTGGACGCCATCGATCGTCTCCCACGTCGCGCCCTTATCGGTGGAGCGGTGGAGCTTGCCGTCCGCGCTGCCGATGTACATCTCGCCAGCCGTTGTGACGGAGACCGACTTCGGATCGCCGACCCAGCCCCGCTCCCAGCGCTTGCCTGCGAACACCCAGACGCCGTCGCCCGGTGCGGCAGCGAGGCCGAGGCCGTCCTGGAAGTCGACACGGGTGAAGCGGTAGCCGGGGACCGCGACCACCGGTGCTCGGCCCGGCTCGACGTGCAGCAGGCCCTCGTCGGTGCCGATGACGATGCCCAGCGGGTCGTATTTGCGTCGGCTGATCATCGTGAGCCCTCTCCGTGCGAGGCGGCCTGCAGCGTTCTGACGGCGGCCACGATCACCGGGAGCGCCTCGCCTGAGGGGGCACGCACGACGATGTCCGCGATCGGCGTCAACGGCGTCTCTTCCGGGTTCACCTCGATGAGCGGGACGCCTCTGCGGGCGGCCTCGATCGGGAAGGCGGCTGCGGGGTAGACGACGGCGGACGTGCCCACGGTCATGAAACAGTCCGCCTGCGCAGTCTCGGCCTCACAGCGCGCGAGCGCGAGTGGGGGGATTGGCTCGCCGAACATCACCGTGTCCCCCTTCACGATGCCGGTGCAGCCCGGCGCCGCGCATCGAGGCGGTAGAGCCGCCTCGTCCACGGGGAATTCCTCGCGCGGCCAGCGGGTGCCGCAACGGACGCAGCGCATCCACAACCGATTGCCGTGGATCTCCGTCAGCGACCGTTGGCCCGCGCGGCGGTGGAGGTCGTCGATGTTCTGCGTGATCACATGGGCCAGACATCCCATGTCCTCCAGCTCTGCGAGTGCTCGGTGCCCGGCATTTGGCTGGGCGGCTTCGATGCTGTCGCCGAAGGCGCTGCCGGCGCGAGCGTCCTCGATGCGTCGCTGCCACCAGCGCCTGGGGTCTGCCGTAAACGTGTCGTACTGGTTGAGCGGCGGCTCGCCCTGGGTCGTCCACAGGCCGCCTTCGCCGCGGAAGGTCGGGATGCCGGACTCCTTCGACATCCCGGCGCCCGCGAGGACGACAGTGTGGCGGCTGACGAAGAGCACCGCCGCCGCGCGTCTGACCGCTGCCTGAACCGTCTCGTCGAGCACGCGCGCCATCCTACCCGCCCGGCGAGTGCGAGTCTGCCGCCGCATCGAGGCTGCGGGGTATCCTCAGTGGGTGGCCTCCCTCTTCCCATTCGCTCGTCTGGACTCGATGTCGCCCGCGCGCCGGACGTGGCTGCGCCGCGCGGTCGCAGGCGTGATCCTGGTGGCAGCCCTCGCAGCATTCGTTTCGGAGGAGCGCGCCGCCCGCAACGTCACCAACGAGGAGCAACTGGGCATCCTCGGCGGTGCGGCGAGCCCGACAGCGGGCCAGGCGGCGCCGGATTTCGTCTTGCGGGAGTACGCCACGGGGCGCTTGGTGAAACTCTCTGACTACCGTGGCAAGGTGGTCGTGTTGAACTTCTGGGCGACGTGGTGTCCGCCGTGCATCGCGGAGATGCCCGCGCTCCAGGAGCTGCAGGCCTCACATGAAGCAACGGGTGACCTTGTGGTGATCGCGGTCGACGTGCAGGAGCCGCCGTCGGTGACTGGTGAGTTCGCGCAGCAGCGAGGGCTCACGATGCCGATCCTGAGCGACCGCTCCGGATCCGTTGCGAAGCATTACGGCCTCCCTGGCCTCCCCGGTACGTTCTTCATCGACCGGGACGGCGTGGTGCGCTCGAAGGTGCTGGGGCCTGTGCTCGGCAAGCCGCTGGTCGAGGGGCTTGCCTCGGCCGGAGGGAGATAGCAGTGGACCTTGGCTTCGCGTTCC
>SCVR01000272.1 GCA_004296805.1 Dehalococcoidia bacterium | reverse complement strand
GTATCCCGGGCGGCCCGGCGCGCGACGCGACGATCGCCTCGATCCGCGCGGCGATGGGGAACCCGCTCGCCCCCGACGCGGACATGGCGGCGTTCTCGAAGCAATTGGACGAGGCGAAGCGGGTGGTGCTGAAGATCACGCCGGAGCAAGTCTTCGGGAACAACTAGGCACGTCGCCTCGAACGTCTCGGTGGGGCGTGCGACACTTCGACGCACCGATCGGCGGATCGCCGGGCGGCAAGCGCGAGGTGTCGAGGTGCTGAAGAGCCACGGATGCGGTGAACTGCGGGCGGGGCACGCCGGCGAGCAGGTGACGCTCGCGGGCTGGGTGCACCGCCGGCGCGATCACGGCGGCCTGATCTTCCTCGACCTGCGCGACTCCACCGGCCTGGTGCAGGTCGTGTTCCACCCGGACCAGGCTCCCGCCGCTGCTGGAGTGGCCGCCGAGGTACGCAACGAGTACGTCCTGCGCGTGCACGGCCAGGTGAGGGCCCGACGCGAAGGCACCGAGAATGCCGAGCTGCCGACGGGCGCCATCGAGGTACTCGCGAGCAGCGCGGAAATCCTCAACTCCGCGGAGACGCCGCCGTTTCCGGTCAACCAGGAGACGAACGTCGACGAGATGACGCGGCTCCGGTACCGCTACCTCGACCTGCGTCGCGAGCGGATGGCGGGGAACCTGCGCCTGCGGCATCGCGTGGTGAAGTTGATGCGCGACTTCATGGACGAACGTGGCTTCATCGAGGTAGAGACGCCGGTGCTGAACCTCGCGACGCCTGAGGGCGCGCGGGATTACCTGGTGCCGAGCCGTGTGCACCCCGGCTCGTTCTACGCGCTGCCGCAGAGCCCACAGCAGTGGAAGCAGCTGCTGATGGTGGGCGGCGTCGACAGGTATTTCCAGATCGCCCGGTGCTACCGCGACGAGGACCTACGCGCCGACCGGCAGCCGGAGTTCACGCAGTTGGACGTGGAGATGGCGTTCGTCGAAGAGAAGGACATCCTCGACCTGACGGAGCACCTCTACCATCGGCTCGCAGACGAGATCCGTCCCGAGTGGACGATCCCGGCCCAGTTCCCTCGTTTCACCTATGCCGAGGTGATGGAGCGCTACGGCTCCGACAAGCCCGACATGCGGTACGGCCTTGAGCTGCGCGACCTGACCGACCTCGTGCGTACGTCCGAGTTCCGGGTGTTCACCCAGGCCATCGAGGCGGGCGGACGTGTGCGCGGCTTCGCAGTGCCGGGTGGCGCGGACGTCGCGCGGCGCGGCCTGGACGAGTACGTGGACATCGCGCGGGCGGCGGGTGCTTCGGGGATCGTCTGGTTCCAGTTCGCGGGCGACGGTCCGCTGGACGGGCTGACGGCGGAGGAGATGAAGTCGCCAGCGGCGCGCTTCTTTACACCGGAGCAGGCGGCCGGGCTCGGCCAGGCCATGGGCGCGCAGCGGGGCGACCTGCTGCTGATCGCCGCCGGGCCGGACGCGCTCACCTCGAAGGTGCTGGACGTCCTGCGGCGGACCGTGGCGGAACAGCGCGGGCTCGCCGATCCCTCGACGCTCGCGTTCCTGTTTGTGACGCAGTTCCCGGCATTCGAGTGGGACGCGGATGAGGAGAAGTGGAGCGCGGTGCACCACCTGTTCACCGCGCCGTTCACAGACGACCTCGGCATCCTGGAAAGCGACCCGGGGAGCGTCCGGTCGCACGCCTACGACCTCGTCTGCAACGGGCAGGAGATCGGATCGGGGTCGATCCGTATCCACTCGCGCGAGGTGCAGCTGGCGGTACTGCGGACGCTGGGCCTGACGTTGGACGAGGCGAAACTGAAGTTCGGGCACATGCTGGAGGCGTTCTCCTACGGCGCCCCTCCACATGGCGGCATAGCGCCAGGCATTGACCGGACGGTGGCTCTGTTCGCCGGAGAGCGGGACATCCGGGAGGTCATCGCGTTCCCGAAGACGAAGTCCGCCGGTGACCCGATGACTGGTGCGCCGGCGCCCGTCTCCGAGCGGCAGTTGAGGGACGTCCATATCCAGCTCGCCCCGGACGCCGAGGAAGCGCTGGCCGAGCAGCGCGCCGCCGCCTCGACGGACTGACCGCACCCCTCGGCCTGCTGCGATATGCTTCGAGGCGCTCCGCCCCAGCGAGCGCCGCGTGTGCTGCGTCGCCGCCCGGAAGGCCAGGTTGAATGAGCCAGAACCGACTGCTCGCCGTGCTCCTCGGCGTCCTCGCTGCACTCATCCTCGTGGTGGGCGGGTTGTCCGCCGTCTTGCTGCTGGGCGGGAAGAGCGAGGATAAGAACGGCACGACCACCTCCACTGGTGGCGGTGGGAACTCGGGTGACGCGAAGGGTGTCCTGCGCCTCCCCGGCACTGACCCCGTCACGCTCGATCCCCACATCGCCGGCGACGCGACCTCCGCCGAGTACATCGTCGAGATCTACAGCGGCCTCGTCACGATTTCTCCGAAGCTGGACATCGAGATGGACCTCGCAGAGAAGGTCGACATCTCGTCGGATGGCAAGCAGTACACGTTCACGATCCGGGACAACGCTACCTTCCACAGCGGCCGGAAGGTCACCGCCACCGACATTAAGTACTCGATCGAGCGGGCGTCATCGAAGGAACTCGCTTCGCCCACGGCGATCGCATACCTCGGGGACATCCTTGGCGTGCGCGAGCATTTCGCCGGTCTGGCCAAGGACGTGAAGGGCGTTGAGGTCATCGACGAACGCCACGTGCGGATTACGATCGACTCCCCGAAGCCCTACTTCCTCGCGAAGTTGACCTACCCGACGGCGTTCGTCGTCGACAAGAGCCAGGTCGAGGGGAACCCTCGCAACTGGTCTCGCAAGCCGAACGGCACCGGGCCGTACAAGCTAGCGGAGTGGCGCCTTGGCGAGCGGATCGTGCTCGAGGCGAACCCGAAGTTCTACCTCGGGACGCCGAAGCTGAAGGAAGCGGACTTCCTGCTGGCAGGTGGGTCCGCGTTGACCCGCTTCGAGAACAACGAACTGGATGTCGCGAACATCTCGGTGAACGACATCGACAAGGCGCGGGACTCGAAGAGCGATCTGAGCAAGGTGTACAAGGCCTACCCGCAGTTCTCGATCGCCTACATCGCGTTCAATACCCGGGTACCCCCGTTTGACGACGTGGCCGTGCGTCGCGCGATGGGCCTCGCTATCGACCGGAAGCGGGTGGCGGAGGTCACATTCAAGAACATGATCCAGCCGGCGACGGGCATCCTGATGCCGCAGTTGCCGGGGTACACGCCAGAGGACAAGACCCTCCAGTACAACATCGAGGCGGCGAAGGCCGAGCTGGCGAAGTCGAAGTACGCGGGGAAGATGCCCCCGATCGAGATCACGGAAGTCGGCGCCGGCGCCGAGGCCGGGATCGACACGCAGGCGTTCCTCGAACTGTGGAAGCAGATCGGGCTGAACATCAGCATCCGCCAGACTGACTTCGCGACCTTCCTGGCGGACCAGGACGCGGGGCGCCTGCAGGCGTTCAACGCAGGCTGGATCATGGACTACCCGGACCCGGAAGACATCCTGGATGTGAAGTTCCACTCCGGTTCGCCGTTGAACGACGTGGACTACAAGAACGCAGACGTCGACAAGCTGCTCGACGCGGCGAGAACGGAGAGCAACCCGGCGAAGCGGCTGGACCTCTACCGGCAGGCTGAGAAGAAGATCCTCGACGACGCGGCGTGGCTGCCGCTCTACTTCTCGCAGTCCCACGTGGTGGTGAAGGACACAGTGAAGAACTGGTTCGAGCCGCCGATGGTGGTGCCGCGTTTGCGGTTCATCGAGTTGGCGCGATAGCCCGAGACCGACGGGCATCCGGAGGGAGTGACTGATGGGCGCGTACGTCGTCCGCCGGCTGCTCTGGCTGCCCGTCGTCCTGTTCATCGTTTCGTTTGCGACGTTCGCGCTCGCCCGGTTCGGGCCGGGTGACCCGGTCAGTGTGACCGCGGGCCAGGTGCGTGACCCGAAGGTGCTGGAGCAGATCCGGAGAGACCGCGGGCTGGACTCGAACGTGGCGGTCCAGTACGTGCGCTGGCTGAAGCAGGCGGTGCGAGGCGACTTCGGGGAGTCCTACATCCAGAAGGGCTTCTCGGTTTCCGAACTGATCTTCCCGCGGATGTGGATCTCCGCCCAGCTGAGCCTGATCGCGCTGGTCATCGTGTTCGCCATCGGCATACCGATGGGACTCGTCGCGGCGAGGTTCGCTGGGTCGTGGATCGACCCCGCGATCATCGGGACGCTGCTGTTCTTGCAGGCGATCCCGGTTCTGGTGATCATCCCGCCGCTGATCTGGCTGTTTGGGCTCCAGCTCCACTGGCTCCCGGTCGGTGGGTGGGATGGCGTGTTCGACCTCTGGTGGATCGCCGGGGTGATCGCTGTGCCGATCCCGGACCCGCACCTCTACATCCCGCTGGTGGCCTTCACTCTGCCCGGGTTCGTGTCCGTGGCCCGTCTCGTGCGCGTCAGTGCCCTCGAGGTGAACCTCGAGGATTTCGTCCGGACGGCGCGGGCGAAGGGCTTGTCCGAGTCCGCAGTGC
>SCVR01000271.1 GCA_004296805.1 Dehalococcoidia bacterium | reverse complement strand
TCGCAGACCGGCAGGTCGATCTCCGTGCCGTCTGCGAGCGCTGCTTTGCGCCGCATCCACTCAAGCACACGCTGGGGAGCGGCCTCAATCAGCTCAGCGAGCGGGTCGTGCGTGCACGAAGGTCGCGCAACTCGTTGCTCGATCACCCTCACGAGTCCGGCCGCCACTTCGCCGTCGAATGTCGTTGGGTATGCGCGAGGATCGTAGCTCGCGAGTGCTTGGGAGCGTCGAACCTCCGCTTCGACCCACGCGCGCGCAAGCCACCGCGGCCCCTGAGTTCGGGCGTAGCGCGCCGCGCTGCAATGTGGGTAGAGCGCCGGGGTCGGCGCCATCCGCGCCTGCACGGCATTTGCGTCGATGTAGCGGACCACGGCTCGCCGGTACTCGATCGAGTCGACGACTCGCGATTGATATCGGCCCCGGAACAGCGCGCCATCGCGTTTGCGGCCGCGGTTGAACCACCGCACGTAGTCATTGAGCACGCGAGCCATCGCGTGCGACAGTCCGACCTCGCGACTGCGCACGAGCAGGTGGAAGTGCGTCGTCATGATCGAGTACGCATGCACTTCGATCCAACCTGCACGCACCGCGTACGCGACGCGCGACAAGAAGAAGCGCACGTCCCGCTCGTGCTCGAATACCGTTCGACGCGCTATGCCGCGGTTCGTGACGTGGTGCCACACCCCGGCGGCGTCGCCCGTACGCTTGAACTGCATATCACCTCGCAACCATCGATGCGGCGAAGCGCGATTGGTTGCAGCGTGCGTGTCGAAATCCGAGCAAAATGCTGCGCTCGGGGCGTTGGCAGTAGCCGCGGCGGAGGCGAGCCGGGTTCCAAGACTCCAAGTCGGCGGAATCGAGGCGGGCTCGGTACGTCTGGCGGCCGCTCGACTGCTCCGCTATCCTGTTCGGCCCATTCGGCGCGGACGCGGTGTCCGCGCGGATGCTCAACGCCCTTCCTGTCGTTCGAACCATCCAGGAGGACCCATGGACAGCGCCAACCTCACAGCAGACCTGCGCGAGCGCGTCGGCAGCCGCCACGCCCGCAAGCTCCGCGACGCCGGCAAGATCCCCGCTTGCATCCAAGGCGGCGGCGGCCCGGTGACCCCGATCGCGATCGCCGCTGACGCCTTCTTCGAAGCGCGTCGCCACCACCAGCACCTGTTCGACATCACGCTGCCCGGCGGCAAGGTCGAGACGGCGCTCGTGAACGAGCTGCAGTGGGAAGTCCTCGGCCGCGGCCTCGACCACGTCGAGTTCCGCCGCGTCGTGCGCGGTCAGGAAACCACCGCGGACGTCGAGCTCGAGTTCACCGGCATGCCGAAGGGCGGCGTGCTGAACCACCTCGTCACGCACATCAAGATCAAGGCGGAGCCGCAGAACATCCCCGACTCGATCGTCGTCAAGATCGACGGCCTCGAGGTCGGTCATCCGCTGTTCGCGCGCGACCTCGCGATGCCGCAGGGCGTTAAGCTCGGCGTGTCGCCCGACATGGCGATCGCCGTGATCGTCGTCGCGAAGGAAGAGATCGCTCCGGCACCGGTCGAAGCGGCGGCAGCGGCTGCCACCGCGATCGCGGGTGCGGCTCCGGCGGCGGGCGCAGCTCCGGCGGCGGGTGCCGCGGGCGCAGCGGCTCCGGCGGCGAAGGACGCCAAGGGCGCCGCCCCGGCGAAGGACGACAAGAAGAAGTAGCGACGGCGCTCTTGTTCACGCACGCGGGCCGCGCTCCCAGACCGGGAGCGCGGCCCGCGTCGCTGTACGGAGCCCGCCTCGATTCCGCCGACTTGGATGAATTGAGCCCGCCTCGTTTCCATCGGCATCGGAACGCGATGCCGATGGAAACGAGGCGGGCTCAATTCATCCAAGTCGGCGGAGTCGAGGCGGGCTCCGTACTGTTCGCACCGTTCTCGAGCAACGCGTGGCGCGACGTCTCTGTCAGCTCCAGACACGTCCCCAACCCAACCCGGACTCACGCCCATGCGCTTCCTCTCGATCCTCGCGTCCTTCGTTCTCGCCGGCCTCGCGGCCGCGCAGATCTCCCCGTGCTTCCAGCCCGACAACCTGCTCGGCGGGTGCTGCGCGCCGACGGTGTCGAACCTGCCGAGCTTCCCGTTCTACCAGAGCCCCGGTCAGGCGGTGTGCTGGACGAATTGCAACCTCAGCGGGCAGATCAAGACGACGACGATCCTCACGCCGCCGGTGCAGACCGACTGCTCGGGCTATCAGGCGAACATCGAAGTGCTCGACGCCGGCTCCGCGGCGATCTACTTGTTCGGCCAGCTCACGCTCGACTACACGCGCACGTGGGAAGAGCAGCCGCCGATCGCCGGCGCGAGCCCGATCCAAGTGTGGCGCTTCACCGCGAAGGGCGATCTGAAGACCGGCGCGCCGGCGCTCGCGGGCACGTGCCCGGTGCCGAAGGCGTTCGCGATGTACCCGGCCGCGTTCTACTACGGCTACGTCGACTACGCGTTCGACTGCACGACGGGCCAGTGGGACACCGCGGTCGTGCTCTTCCACGCCGGTGACTTGTTCATCAACAAGCCCGGCATCTCGTCGACGCCGGCGCCCGCGGGCGGACTCGATCCGAATCGCTGCTACGCGGTCGTCGCGCCCGACACCGCCGCGAATCCGTTCGTGCCGTCGAACAACCTGTTCCCGGGCGGTCCGCTGCTCGGCGACAGCATGCGCCTCAAGAACAACCCGGGCACCGTGCTGTGCAACACGCGCGATCCGCTGAGCGGCGGGTTCCTCAATCCGTTCTTCCAGCTGTGCCTGTGCGCGATCGGTCTCGTGCCGCCGCAGATGTCGGTGAACATCCTGAACGGCCAGGGCACCTGCCCCGACGCGACGGGCGTCCCCGGAAGCTTCCAGTCGATGAACCTGTGGCCCGCGTTCCCGTGGTTCCACCTCGTCACGACGAGCATCGGCAACTGGACGACGATGAACTCGTACCCGGGCGCGGAGGTCGCGTGGGTCGACGAAGGCGCGTTCCTCTACCACGACCCGTGCGGGTTCGGCGGCGGTCTGAACGGCAGATCGGAAGAGC
>SCVR01000270.1 GCA_004296805.1 Dehalococcoidia bacterium | reverse complement strand
GCCGTTGAACGCGGCGTAGCCGAGCGTCGTCGCGGCGCCCTTGGGGCCGAACGGCACGTACTGCGCGGGATTCAGCGGCGCCGAGAGTTCGTTGTGGAACGTGGTCGAGTTGTCGCCGCCCTGCGCGAAGCTCAGGTTCGACGCGTCGAGCAGCGAGACCGCCGGGTACACGCGGTTGGCGAACGCACCGGCCAGCCCAGGGCCGAAGTTGTGGTTCACGTCGTGGTTGATGTTGTGCAGCAGGTACGGGATCGCGAGGCGCGAGCCGTCCGGCGACAGCGCGATGCCGCCCATGAAGCGCGGCAGACCCTGACTGGCGATCGTCTGGACCGGCGTCGGGTTGAAGAACGTGTCCACCGTGTAGGTGTTCGTCGTGATCTTCTTGTTCAGCGCCACCGCGGTCGGCTTGCCGCCGCCGTTCAGCGTGACGTCGAGCACCGAGATGTACGGCGACAGGTTGTGCGACACGAACAGGCGGCCGGAGTTGGCCGTGATCGCGAAGTCGCGCGGCTCGCACAGGTCGGCGATGAAGTCCTTGTTCGCGTCGACGTCGGCGATCGTCTTGCCCGCGCCGATGAAGCCGAGGTTGATGTCGTACTGGTGGGTCAGCAGCAGCGCGTCGTTGGCCGCGTCGTACAGCTTGACCGTGCCGCTGCGGAAGCCCGTGACCGCGAAGTACTGGCCGTTCGGCGCGAATGCGACACCGTAGGGTTCGGTGCCGGCGTTCGTCAGCGTCGAGGTGACGGCGAGCGTGCCCGTGTTGATCACGCTGACCGAGCCGCGCACTTCGGCGCCCGAGAACGGCGTCGCGAAGTTGACCGTGAGCGGGACGTTGCCGCGCTGGTTCGTGACGTAGGCCTTCGTGCCCGCCGCGTTGAATGCGATCGAGCGCGGCCACACGCCGACGGCGATCTGCGAGATGACCGAGCCCGTGCTCGCGTCGATCACGGAGACCGAGTTGTTGTCGCGGTTGCAGACCCAGACGCGATTCGCGTTGTTCGGGTCGACGGCCACGGCGTTGTTCTGGCGCTGCGCCACAGCGGGCGCCGCCGCGACGACAGCCAGGGCTGCGGAAGCGATGAGGTTCTTGCGTTGCATGGGAGGTTGGGAGAGGGACCGAGCGGGCCCCGCGTACGGAGAGAGCGCTAGTGAGGCCGGTGTCCGGCGGCCTCGAGGAGAGGGGTAGCTACCGTCAAAGGACGCCCAGGTCGGGAGTCCTCGAACTCGCAACTATAACGCAGCGCGTCGCCGCCGGGTGCCCTTGGACGTTGCTTTCCGGCGTCAGGGTTCTGCGAGGAAACCTGGCCTGCGCGGCCGAGCGTAAGTGCTTGCCGGGTCTGGACGTTGTCAAGAGCGATGCCCTGTCCAGACTTGGTCGCCACCGCGCTCCCGCCGCGCTGCAGCGACCCCTCGCGCACCCGCGCCGCGCCGCCTGCGCCGCGCGCACGCACTTGGCAGCCGGAATGCTGGAGGGATCTCCGTCATGGAGACCCAGCGAAGTCCCAATCAAGCAGGGTCCGGGGAGCGTCTGCCCGGCACAAGGTGGCCGTTCCTTGCATTCGATCCCCTGCCGCAGCGATTGTCGGCAGGGGATTCCTTCCACGGCGAGCTGGCGCGCACGCGAGATGCGTTGCGCGGCGCGTCGCCGCTCCACCGTCCGGCGCGTTCCGACCGCTCCGCCGAGCGCGCTCGGAAGGAAGAGCGCGTCGGACCGGAACGCCGCGACCAACGCGCGGAAAGCCGTTCCGA
>SCVR01000269.1 GCA_004296805.1 Dehalococcoidia bacterium | reverse complement strand
TCTTCAACGACATCATGAAGACCCCCCTGCCGCCTGACCTTGGGTTTGACACCGTGGAGAGCACCAAGCAGGGCGACACGGGTGCCACGGTGAAGGTCCGCCTGAAGTACTCCGTCGAGTCGGTGAACAACATGGTCAAGGCCGGGAAGATCCAGCCAGCGGATGTGGCCAAGGCTTTTGACACTGTGAAGGCACAGCCCGTGCGGACGCTCACGCTAGCCAAGGGCGAAGGTGGCTGGCAGATCACGAAGGTCGTTGAGGGGTAGGCCGCCCGCACCAGGAGGTTCGCTTGGCGCAGAGCCGTCGGCTTGCCGCCGGTCGGAGGCCATGACAGTCTGACTCGCTGACCGGCACCTGGCCGGTTCAGGGAGAGGGTCCCGCGTGTTCCAGCGAGTGCTCATCGCCAACCGTGGCGAGATCGCCCTGCGAGTCCAGCGCACCTGCCGCGAGATGGGCATCGAGACGGTCGCGGTCTATTCCGACCCGGACCGGAACGCGCTGCACGTCCGCAACGCCGACTACGCCGTGAACATCGGACCCGGTCCGGCCCTCCAGTCCTACCTCGACATCGACAAGGTCATCGCCGCCGCGAAGGCGACGGGCGCCGACGCGATCCACCCCGGCTACGGCTTCCTCTCCGAGAACCCGAGGTTCGCGGACGCGTGCGCGCTCGCCGGGATCACCTTCATCGGGCCGCCTGCAGACGCGATGCGCGCCCTCGGCGGCAAGATCTCGGGCCGCCGCTTGATGCAGGAGGCCGGCGTCCCGGTCGTCCCGGGCGCGGACAACATCAGCATTGACGACTTCGCGACCGCGAAGCGCGAGGCGGAGCGCATCGGCTTCCCGCTGCTCGTGAAAGCATCGGCTGGTGGCGGTGGACGCGGCATCCGTCTGGTGCAGCGCGCCGAGGATCTTGAGAACGCGATGCGCGCGTCCGGCTCCGAGGCCTCGTCCTCGTTCGGCGACGCCACGATCTTCCTGGAGAAGTACGTCTCCCCCGCTCGGCACATCGAGGTGCAGATGATCGCGGACGCCCACGGGAACGTCCGCGCCTTCGGCGAACGCGAGTGCTCGATCCAGCGCCGCAACCAGAAACTCGTCGAGGAGGCGCCCTCGGTCGCGGTCACGCCCGAGATCCGAAAGCGCCTGTGCGACGCCGCGGTCGCTGCCGCCAAGTCGTGCGGCTACCGCAATGCGGGCACCGTCGAATTCCTGATGGACCGCGAGGGCAACTTCTACTTTCTTGAGGTGAACGCTCGCCTTCAGGTCGAGCACCCGGTGACGGAACTCGTCTACGGCGGTGTCGACCTCGTCGCGCTCCAGTTGCGCGTGGCGGCGGGCGAAGTGCTGCCCGACCTCGATGCACCGGTGGAACCGACTGGGTGGGCGATTGAGTGCCGCATCAACGGCGAGAACCCGTACGCGAACTTCGCGCCTTCGGTGGGACTGATCGACTACCTGCAGGTCCCGTCCGGTCCGGGCGTCCGTTTCGACTCGATGCTGTTCGCGGGGCTCGATGTACCGGTCTACTACGACTCCCTGCTCGGGAAACTGATCGTGTGGGCAGAGACGAGGCCGCAGGCGATCGAGCGGATGAAGCGCGCCCTGAAGGATCTGATCGTCTCCGGGGTGGACAGCAACATCCCGTTCCACCTCGCGCTGTTTGACGAGCCGGACTTCCGCTCGGGCGACTTCAGCACGTCGTGGCTGGAGTCGAAGTTCCAGATGCCCGCGCAGGCAGCCGATGACCCCCGACTGGAGACCGCACTGATCGCAGGTGCGCTGGCAGCGGGCCTCATCGCGGGCGCCTCGGAGTCCGGAACATCATCGAAGGCGCCCAACCGGTGGGTGCAGGCCTCGCGCTCGCAGGCACGGCGCGGCATTCGAGTCGA
>SCVR01000268.1 GCA_004296805.1 Dehalococcoidia bacterium | reverse complement strand
CCCGGCAGAGATCGTGGACGGTAAGGACTCGTTCACAGTCGGCGGGACGCATGAGGTTCGCGTGTTCAACTCGGACGACCCGGGAGAGATCCCGTGGGGCGAGGCGAGCGTCGACCTCGTCATCGATTGCACGGGCAAATTCCGCGACGCGAAGCAGGCGAAGGCGCACCTGCGCGACACCGTGAAGAAGGTCGTCATCTCCGCCCCGGCGAAGAATGACGACTGGACCGTGATCATGGGGGCGAACCAGTCTGAGTACGACCCGAAGAACCACCACGTGATCTCGGCGGGTTCGTGCACCACGAATTGCGTGGTACTTGCGGTGAAGGTCCTGAACGACGCCTTCGGCGTCGAGCGCGGGATGATGACGACGGTGCACTCCTACACCGGTGACCAGAACCTCGTGGACAACAGCCACAAGGACCTGCGTCGCGCCCGTGCGGCGGGCCTCAACATCGTCCCAACGTCCTCGGGAGCCTCGGACGCCGTCGGCCGGATTATTCCGTCCCTCGCCGGGAAGTTTGATGGCTTCGCATACCGCGTGCCCACACCGACCGTGTCGGTGCTCGACCTGGTCACCTCGCTGCGCGACACGCCCTCGACGGGCGCGATCAACGAGGCGTACCTGGCAGCGGCCGAGGGCGAGTTGAAGGGGTACATGTATTACGAGACCGACGAACTGGTCTCGATGGACTTCAAAGGCCACCCCGGCTCGGCGATCCACGACGCCCCGACCACGCTGGTAATCCCCGGCGGGATGACGAAGACGATGGCCTGGTACGACAACGAGTGGGGCTACTCGTGCCGTCTGACGGACGTGGTGGCGATGATCGCGGAGCGCGGACTGAAGTAGCCACGGCCCCTCCCGCGAAGCGCGCCAACCGCCCCGAATCGGGGCGGTTGTGTTATGTTCGATTCGCCGAGGCGGCGGGGGCCTGTCGGCACTCTTGGCGCGGAGGCGGCTCAGGCTCGAGCCCGCCTCCGCGCCACCCCCCCCCCGACTCCTCCCTCGCGCGGTACCTTCCGTCCCCCAGCCCATCGAGGGGGCGTCGAATGCCAGATCTCACCCCGTCCGAGCAACGCTTCGAGCAGCTGCTTGCCACCCGATCTGCAGCCGTCGCCGACCTCGCACGCACGGTGCGTGCGCTCGTGCGCGAGACGCTCCCCGACGCGATCGAGGTACCGAACCACGGGCAGGAGGGCATCGGCTTCGGGGTGAACCAGTACGGCCACGACGGCTGGGGAGTTGGCGTCATCGGAGTCGCGAAGAACTGGGTGACGCTTGGCTTCATGCGAGGCGCGTCGCTCCCTGATCCCCTCGGGATCGTCGAGGGCACTGGGCGAAGCGTCCGGCATGTGAAGATTCGCAGTGCGCAAGAGTTCGACGAGCGGCGGGATGCGCTCATCAGTCTCTTGCGTGCGGCGACCGGCGTCCCAACTCCACCGGTTGTCCAAGGCTCACTCGATCTCGACCTGATCGATGAGCCGGTGCGACATTCGGCTCTGTCAGCGGAGCGCAGCCAGCTGGCACGGCGTGCGGCGGACGGTCGGGCCGCCTCGGCCGCGGCGATCCAAGCACCGATGCCGGAGCCAGCCGCGAAGACACCTGCCGCCGCGAAGACACCTGCCGCCAAGAAGCCCGCCGCCAAGAAGCCCGCCGCAAAGAAGCCCGCCGCAAAGAAGCCCGCCGCGAAGAAGCCCGCCGCCAAGAAGCCTGCTGCCAAGAGGCCCGCTGCCAAGAGGCCCGCTGCCAAGAAGCCCGCTGCCACGAGGCCCGCGAGGCGCTAGCGAGGCGCGCCTCGCGGCATCGCCCCGTACACTCGACACATGCTCGACGCACTCACCGAACGGCTCTCAGGCACCTTCCGGCGGCTCGGATCATCCGGACGGATCGGCGAGAAGGAACTCGACGAGGCGCTGCGCGAGGTGCGCATCGCGCTCCTCGAAGCTGACGTCAATTTCAAGGTGGTACGGGACTTCATCGGCCGAGTGCGCGAGCGCGCGCTCGGACAGGAAGTGCTCTCCTCGATTACACCGGGCCAACAAGTCATCGGCATCGTGCAGGACGTGCTCGTCGAAACGCTGGGCAAGGAGCACGCGCCGCTGGAGCGCGCCAAGGGTGGCCCCACCAAGATCATGGTGGTGGGCTCCAAGGGCTCCGGTAAGACGACGCTGGCAGGGCGCCTCGCGCTGAAGTTCAAGAACGAGGGCTTCCGGCCGCTGCTCGTCTCCACCGACTTCGAGCGCGTCGCCGCCTCCGAGCAGTTGCAGGTCCTGGCGGACTCCATCGACGTACCGGCATATGTCGAGGAGAAGGAGGCGCCGGCGGCCGAGGTCGCGAAGCGCGCGCTCGCACACGCCACCAAGATCAACGCGAACGCGATCATCGTGGACACCGTCGGCGCGGTGATGCTGGACGACGAACTGGCGGACGCCCTCGCA
>SCVR01000267.1 GCA_004296805.1 Dehalococcoidia bacterium | reverse complement strand
GTTCAACCGTCTCCCTAGGATTCGCAGACCCGGCTGACTCTCCCCAGTGTCAGGCCGTTTGCTGGGCTTTCTGGCGCACAGCGTCGACATCGTACGCGCGGCGGGGCGTGTCCGATGGGAAAGGCTCAGGCGTGGTACTTGTGACCGCCGAACCCGCCCCGAACCCCCACGCGCCGGACTCTCTGACCTCGCTCGAGGAGCGCCTTGGTGTGCGCTTCCGCGACCGTTCGCTCCTCCTGGCGGCCCTGACCCACCCCTCCTACGCCAATGAGCACCCAAGTGACCCGGCGCCCACGAACGAGCGCCTCGAGTTCCTCGGCGACGCGGCGCTCTCGCTCGTGGTCGCGGAGACGCTCTACCAGCGCTTTCCGGAGGTGCAGGAGGGGCGCCTGACCGAATGGCGCGCTCACGTGGTGCAGGGGCCCACCCTCTCCCGTGTGGCGAGCGCGCGCGTCGACCTCGGCCCAGCGCTGCGCCTCGGACGTGGCGAAGAGCAGACCGGTGGCCGCGAGCGCGACGGCAACCTCGAGCGGGCGTACGAGGCGATCGTCGGCGCGCTGTTCCTCGATCAGGGGATCGAGGCGGTGCGCGAGTTCGTCTCCCGCACACTGGGCGAGGAGTTCGATCAGTTCGAAGGCGAAGCAGCCGTCCTCAACGCGAAGGGCACCCTTCAGGAGATCGCCCAGGACGCCGGGCTCGGACGCCCGGACTACGTGGTCGTCTCGCAGGACGGCCCGGACCACAGCCGTCGCTTCACGGTCGAGGTCCGCGTGGGCGGAGCCGCGTTCGGGCAGGGCAGTGGCGGCAGCCGCCAGGAAGCGGAGAAGCAGGCCGCCATGGCCGCGCTCCCCGCGCTCCAGCAACGGCTGCGACGCCAGACAGGCACATCGACGAGCGACGCCGGGGCACCCGGCGCTGGAATCGGGGCGTAGGTGTACCTCAGGCGGCTGGAAGTCCACGGCTTCAAGGCGTTCGCCGAACGCCAGCGGTTCGAGTTCGGACCGGGCATGACCGTGATCGCCGGGCCCAACGGCTCGGGCAAATCCAATGTCGCGGACGCGCTGCGCTGGGCCCTCGGCGAGACCTCCGCGCGCCAGATCCGCGCGCGCAAGACTGAGGACATCATCTTCTCCGGCTCAGAGAAGCGCCGCCCCATGGGCATGGCGGAGGTCACGCTCACCCTCGACAACTCCGAGGGCTGGATGCCGATCGACTACTCCGAGGTCGCCGTCACGCGCCGCGCGCACCGCTCCGGTGAAAACGAGTACGCGATCAATGGCACCTCCTGCCGCCTCGGTGACGTACTCGACCTCTTCCGTCGTGCGCAGGTCGGACAGAACTCGTACGCCCACATGTCGCAAGGCCTGGTCGACGAAGTCCTCGCGCTACGACCGCAGGAGCGCCGCGAGTTGATCGAGGAGGCTGCTGACCTCCGGCGCCATCGTCATCAACTGACGCTCTCCGAGCGTCGGCTGGTGGAGACACGCGACAACCTCGGGCACGTGCGGATGTTGATCCGTGAGGTCGAACCGCGGATCAAGGCGTTGCAGCGGCAGTCACGCCGCGCTGCGCGATACCGAGAACTCGCACGAGAACTGGCAGACGCGCTTGAGGTCTACTTCGAGGCCGAGTTGCGCTCGGCCCGTGAGGCACAGACGTCGACCCAGGCCCGGCATGACCAGCGCGCGCAGGCCTTCGCCGTCGCCCGCGACGCAATGGCCGGCGTCGAGGCGCGGCTCCGCGAGGTTGAGACGATCGTCCGTGAACGCCGCGCGGCCCTCGAAGTGGCCCAGGGCCGTGAACGCGAACTCTCCGAGGAAGGCCTGCGCCTCGAGCAGGCGGTGGCGCTCGCTGAGCAGCGGCTCGAACTGCTCGCGGAACGGCGCACCGAACTTGAGGCCGCCGTCGCCGCGACTGATCTGCCATCCGACGATGCCAGTGTCATCGATGCCACGATCGCGGCCTTCGACGCCCGCGTGACGGAGTCGCAGACCGCGCTGGCGCGCGCCCGCGAGGCGCTGACCTCCGCCGACGAGGCGACCCGCGCCGTGCTCCGCGAACTCTCCGAAGCCGAAGCGCGTCGTGCGCGGCTCGAAGCCGAGGCCGACGACACACAGCGCCGGATTGTGGAAGCGCAGCGGCGCGCGGAACAGCGAGCCGCCGACCGCACCGCCGCCGGTGAGCAGCGCACGACGCTCCTCGCCGCCGCCACGGAGCACGAAGCGCTGCTGGCCCGTCACGTGCAGGAGGCACAGTCGCTCGACGACGCGCTGCGCCTCGCGCGCGAGCGTCGCGAGTCGGCCGAGCGTCGGTTGGAGGAAGAGCAACGCGCGCAGCAGGCTGCGCAGGAGGCCTTCGTCGGCATCGAGACCAGCCTGAAGCAACTCGAAGATCGCCTGCGGTTGATCGAAATGCTCCGCGACTCGGTCCCTGCCGGCGCGGATGGCACTGAAGCGCTGCTGGAGGCCGGCCGCACGAAGACGCTCAACCCGGACGAGGGCCTGTCAGGCATCGTCGATGCGGTCTCGCGCCTGATCCGCGTGCCCGAAGGCCTGGAGGCGGCCATCGAGTCGGCTCTCGCTGAGCACCTCGGTGCGGTCGTCGTCGAGACCTACGACGATGCGATCGCCGCCGTGGCCTACCTGCGCGAGCAGGGTGCGGGTGTCGCCACGGTGCTCCCGCTGCATGGGATGGACACGAAGTACCCTCTGAACCTCTTCAACGAGCGCGGGGTCGTCGGGATTGCCTCACGCCTCGTGCGTTGCGACCAGAAGGTGCGCCCGCTGATTGACACGCTGCTCGGCCGCGTGATCGTGGTCGAGGACCTCCGCGTCGCCGAGCAGATGATCACCCGAGGCCTTGGTTCCGTGGTCACCCGAGACGGCATCCTGCTGCGCCCCGGTGGCGCGGTGTATGGGGGCCGCGCTGGTGGTAGCACCGAGCACTTCTCCATGCAGCGTGAGTTGGACTCGCTCCCTGCCCAGATCGAGGCGGCTCGGTCCGCCGTCGAGCCCGCCAGGGCCCGCGTCGCCCACGCGGCCGAGATCGTCGCGGACGCGCGGGACGCGGTGACTCAGGCTCGGCGAGCCGTGGACGAGGCGACCGAGCGCCGCCGCCAGCATGACGTGGCCAAGGGTGCCATCGAGCGACGCCAGACCGAGATCACTGCCGAACTCCGCGCCGTCGAATTGCGCTTGCAGCCTCAGCCAGATGAGAGTGACGCCGGCCTCGCGGAACGGCTGACCGCGGCACGCGCCGCGGTCACCGAGGTCGCCGCGCAGATCGCCTCGATCCGCGACCGCTCCGAGGCCGTGGGCGCTGAGCGCGACGCGGCCGCCGAACGGGCGACACTGGCCACGCAGTCCCTCGCCGGGGTGGAGGCCGAGCACCGCGCCCTCGCCGCCCAGCGCGACGAGCGGGTGGCCGCCCGCCGGAACGCGCTCGACCTGCTGACCAAGCAGAAGGAATCGCTCGACGCGATCCGGCGCGAACAGGAAGACCTGGACCTCACGCTCCGCGACCGTCGCGAGCGCCTGGCCAACAACCGCGCGCTGCGCACGGAGGCGCAGGCGGCAGTCGGGCCGGCCCACGCCGCCGTGGCGGAACTCGCCGAAGAAGAGCGCACACTCGCGGCAACCCGCGGCGACCAGCAGCGCACCCTGCTCGCGGCAGAACGCGAGATGCTCGAAAGCGAGCACGGGCTGCGCCAGGCGGCTGAACGCGTCACCCGGCTCCTCGAAGAAATCGAGGCGGAGGGGATGACGGTGCAGCCAGACGGCACCGTAAAGCCGCTCAACCCGCTGCCTGCGCCTGTGGCATCGACAGCGACGACGGACGATCGCATCGAGGACAGCGTCGCACTTCCCGAGCCGGTGCGGGGCGGCGCTGAACTCGTGCTCGACGACGTGCGCGCCCGGATCAGCGACCTGCGCGCGGAGATCCGATCGCTCGGCCCGGTCAACGTGGAGGCGGTCGAAGACCTCGCGTCCGAGGAGGAGCGCTACACCTTCCTGTCGACCCAGGTGGCCGACCTCGAGGCCGCCGAGGTGGAGCTGCGCGAGGCGATCCGGGACCTGAAGAAGTTGATCCGTGCGCGCTTCGTCGAGACCTTCGAGGTGGTGAACGAGCGCTTCGCTGAGTACTTCCGCCGCTTCTTCGGCGGCGGGCAGGCCGAACTGCGCCTGATCGTCCCCGAGGAAGTCGAGGGTGAGGAGCAGGAGCGTGAGGCTGGCGTGGAGATCGTCGCCCAGCCTCCGGGCAAGCGGATCAGCAACCTCGCGGTGCTGTCCGGTGGCGAGCGCTCGATGACGTCCGTGGCGCTCCTCTTCGCGCTGCTGTCGGTGAACCCGGCCCCGGTGGTCGTGCTGGACGAAGTGGACGCCGCACTGGACGAGGCGAACGTCGGCCGGTTCGTGGACACACTGCTCGAACTACGCGAGCGCACCCAGTTCGTCGTGATCTCGCACAATCGCCGCACCATCGAGGCCGCGGACGCGATCTACGGGATCTCGATGGGCGATGACTCGACGAGCCAGGTGCTCTCGCTGCGCCTCGCCGACCTGCCCAGGGCCGGATAGCCCCGGGCACCCCGCGAGCCCACTCAGGTACGATCGCTGGACGGCCTCACACCGGAGTGTTCGCCTCGATGCGTCGGAGGTCAGATGCGGCTGTTCGGACGGCGAGACAAGGACGGCGCGCGGGACGACGACCGCGAAGCACAGCAGGCGACCGAACAGGCGCTGGAGCGCACGCGCACGTCGATCTTCGGGCGGGTCGCGGGCCTCTTCGGCGGCTCGGACGTTACCGAAGAGCTGTATGAGTCACTCGAAGAGGTCCTGATCGGCGCCGACGCTGGCGTGCAGACCGCCCTCGAGGTCATCGGCAAGGTGCGAGCGCGGAACCCGAAGCGCTCCGACGAAGTGCGTGCGGCGCTCGCCGAGGAACTCACCGCCATCCTCGAAAGCGCCGACGCACCCCGCGGGCGCTTGTGGGGACTCCCCGAGGACGCGGCCCTGCCAGAACGCCCGTGGGTCGTCCTGGTGGTGGGAGTGAACGGCAGCGGCAAGACCACCGCGATCGGGCGGCTCGCATATGCCTACCAGCAGGAGGGGCGTCGCGTGATCGCCGCCGCAGGCGACACCTTCCGCGCCGCTGCCATCGAGCAGATCCAGTCGTGGGGCGAACGCCTTGGCTTCGATGTCGTCGCGCAAGGCCCCGGCGCTGACCCGGCAGCGGTGGCGTTCGACACCATTGAGGCAGCGCGAGCACGCGGCCATGACGTCGTCCTGATCGACACCGCCGGCCGCCTCCAGAACAAGCAGAACCTCATGGACGAACTGTCGAAGGTCCGCCGTGTCATCGAGCGCCACGTGGAGCGCGGGCCGGACGAGGTACTGCTGGTGCTCGATGCTTCAACGGGGCAGAACGGCCTGTCGCAGGCCCGCCACTTCGCGGAGTCCGCGCAGGTGACGAGCGTGATGCTGACGAAGCTCGACGGCACGGCCAAGGGCGGCATCGTGTTCGCCATTGCGCGCGAGTTTGGCCTTCCCGTCCGCTTCGTCGGCGTCGGCCAGCGCGAGGGCGACCTCGCCCCATTTGACCCGCGGGCGTTCGTGCAGTCGCTGCTCGCGGACCCCGCGACGGCCGGGGCCTAGCAGCCGCCGATGGCGGCCGTCGGCTCCGTTGCGTCTTGGTACGTCGCGTCCCTCGTGATGCTGCTTGTCGGCCTGGTGCCCGCGGGACACCTCTTCGACCGACACCCGACACGAGGGGTGCTGTACGCGCGCGCACTCGGGCTGCTCGTGACTACATGGCTCGCGTGGACGACGGCTCGCTACGCGCTGGTGCCATGGGGCACACCCCTCATCGGTGGCACCGCGGCCGCCACTCTCATCGGCGGAGCCGTCCTCGGATGGCGGCGGCGCGACCTGCTGCGTGGCATCCGAGGGCAGATCGGGCTGCTCCTCGCCGGGGAGGTCGGTTTCGTCCTCCTCTTCGTCGTCCTCGTGCTCATGCGCGCGCAGACCCCGGCCGCCTACGCGACCGAAAAGCCAATGGACCTCATGCTCATCACCGCGGTGCATCAGGCCACCACGATGCCGCCGCCCGACCCGTGGCTGGCCGGCCACCAGGTCTCCTACTACCACCTCGGACACGCGGGCGCGGATGTCCTCGCCCGTCTCTCCCACCAGCAGCCCGGCGTCGCGTTTAACCTCGTGACTGCCTCCACCGGAGCGACGGCGGCGCTCGCCGTCGCCGGCCTCGCGATCGATGTCGCCGCACTCGCCAGCCTCCGCCGGCGAGCATCGAAGTGGGCGGCTGGGGTGGTGGCCACGGCCTCGTTCCTGCTGGTCGCGCCGCTGGTCGGGCTGGCCGCGATCGTCAGTGCGCATGGTGTGGCGCCCGACCTGATCGCGCGCCTGGGTGTCGATGGCGTCCCGCCGCGCGGTGGCACCAGCCGGCTCGTCCCGGACGCGTTCTGGTGGTGGTGGTCCACCACGCGCGTCCTGCCGGGCACGATCACCGAGTACCCCGCGTTCACCTTCCTCCTCGGCGATCCGCACGCCCACCTGTTCGGGATGCCCCTCGCCGTCCTCGCGCTCGCCCTCTCCGCGCAGGTCTTCGAGGGCTCCCGTCCGTTGACCTGGCGCGGGTGGTTACGCGACCCGGCGCGGCTCACCCTGACCGCGCTACTGTTCGCCGGCATCGTCATGACGAACGCGTGGGACGTGGTCACCCTCGGCGGGATCTGGGGCGTCGCAGCGCTGCTGGCCGCCGCGCGTGCAGGCTGGCGTCCACCGACCTCTCTGGTCATCG
>SCVR01000266.1 GCA_004296805.1 Dehalococcoidia bacterium | reverse complement strand
TGTGTTCCCAGCCGCGGAACGCCTCGATGCCCCCCGGCAGCCGGTCGCCTGCCTCGTACAGGTGAGCGTGGTCACGGTGTTCGGCCAGCAGCCACGCGACATCGGGACTGCCGCCAGCGGCGCGTTCGAGGGTGATCCCATACTTGCGGACGAGGTCAGCCGCGGCGTCGGGTCGTGGTGCGAATACCGGCAGTCCGAGATGCTCGACCAGCGTCCGGGCGTCGCGCTCGTGCCAGGGAGCAGTGAGCACCACGGCGGACTCACGGTCGTCTGCGAGTCGGAGGATCTCACTCGGCACGGCAAGCGGGTCAACGAGGGTCAGCTGAACGCCATCATCGATGGCGTAGGACGACACGAGTTCCGGCCATGACTCAGCCGGCGTCCACTCCGGATGGGGCGCCTGCCAGTGCCAGACTCCGGCCACGACCTCGTCCACCGCGCCATGCTAGCGCGCGTGGACTGAGGCCTAGCGGGCGGCTGGCATCGCGACACCCAGACGACAACACGAAGCCCGCCTTGCGGCGGGCTTCGGTGCACCGTTGCGTGCTGCGATTGGAGCCTACTGTTCCGATCGAGCGCGAGCGCGGCGACGGGCAGCCACCGCGAAGACTCCCGCCCCGAGGACGATGAGGCCCAGCGGCCAGCCTGGCATGCCGGAGCCGTCCTCGAATCCTCCGTTGCCCGTTGCTGCGGGCCGCGGGGCCGTCGGAGCAGCAGTCGGCGCGACCGTCGGAGCAGCAGTCGGCGCGACAGTCGGAGCGGCCGTCGGCGCGACCGTCGGAGCAGCAGTCGGCGCGACCGTCGGAGCAGCCGTCGGCGCGACCGTCGGAGCGACTGTCGGCACGGGCGTGGGAGTCGCAGCCTGAGCGGTGATCCTGGCCACCGTCACATCTGCGGTGTTGATGTCGGCGATGATCGTCGCGTTACCTGACGTGGCGGTCAGCGGCTTGACCTGGACTCCCGTGAACGTGACGACGCTCCCAGGGCTGCAGCTGGTCGTGATGTTGTCCGTGATCGTGTTTGCCGACGCGATCGTGCCGGTCGCCTGGCCGTCTGGAGCTGGCCACGCGGCGTAGGTGATCGTCGGCGCGGCGCCGCCCTGGAACGTCCACCCGGCGGCGAGCCGGAGGGTGATGCCCGCGACCCCGTCCGCGGCCCCGGCCGTGACGTCGACCACGCCACAGGTGAGGGTGATCGGAGCGAGGGTCGTGAACGTGTTCGATCCCGTGACGGGGTTCGTATTCAGCGAGACCACGGTCTCGAGGTTGTTACTCAACGCGATTGCGTTCGCCGTACGGGCGGGACCAGCCAACAGTAGCGTCACTGCTACGGCCGCCGCCAACGACGCCACAACGGCGGAGCGATACCAAGCATGTCTCTTCAACCTAATCAAGGGAGCCTCCTCGGCTGAGCAGCATTACACCCATCGTAGACACGACCTGAGCTTGCGTCCGATTTCCGACTGGCGCCCTCCGATCGAGATCCTCCGCACCTGACGACAGGTCCTCACCGAATCTGCAATCTCTGATGGAGACAGCAAGAAGCCCGCCTGACGACGGGCTTCCGCGGTGGGCTTGGCGGACACAGGGGAGAGTCAACCTCCTGAGATCG
>SCVR01000265.1 GCA_004296805.1 Dehalococcoidia bacterium | reverse complement strand
GGAAGGCGATCGCCGAGGCGCTCTGGCCCGACGTGCTGTGGGACGCGAGCCTCAAGCACATGCTCGCAAACGCCGCGAGCGCACTGCGCTCGGTGATTCGCTCGGCGGCCGGGCGCGACGACCTGCAACCGCTGACCCTCTCGCACGAGCGATACCAGGTTCCCGCCGGGATGCTGCGTTCGGACGTCGATGAGTTCGAGGAGGCGCTGCGACTTGCGGCAGCGTTGCCGGCGGTCGACGCGATCGACCACTACGAGCGGGCGCTCGAGATATACGAGGCGGACTTCCTCAATGACGAGTCGTTCGCCTGGCTGGATACCTATCAGGAGGAGTACCGGCAGCGGTTCGTGGCCGGAGCACTCGCGGCCGCGCGGCTCGCCACGGAAGCGGACGATATCGAACGCGCGGCGGGCTTCTACCTTGCCGCGACGCAGCGCATCCCGAGCCACGAGGAAGCAGCCTGCGGCCTGATGCGCTGCTATGCGTCCGCCGGCAACACGGGCGGGGTGCTCAAGGCGTACCGCGTGCTGTCGGAGGCGCTGCAACGTGAGCTCGGTCCGCGCATGGGGCCGGCGCCCGAAACACGCGCGCTCTTGAAGGAGCTCACGGCGGGGGCCGCTGTTGGCTAGCGTCAGGGCGGCGCTGCCCGTCCGCGCCTGGGCGAACGTATCGCCCAGGGCTGGCGCCGGATGGACTGTCGGCGCCATCTCGATGGCGACGGCGCTCGCCGGCGTGGCGGCGGCGGCCGGCGGTCGCTCCCCGATCGAGCTGGCGGCAATTGCCGCGTGCGCCGCTGCGCTCACGGCGCTCGGCGTCATCGATGTGCGGACGCGGCGGATCCCGAACCGCCTCATCTATCCGGCGCTCGGACTCGCGTTGGTGATCGCGCTTGTCGATCCCGCGCGATCGTTCGGCGGTGCGCTGGCCGGGGCGGTGTTCTCCGGTGGCGTGTTTGCGGTGGCATTCTTCGTGCGGCCGAGCGTGCTCTTCCGGAGAGCGCTGTCCGTCCCACCGCGGCGACGGAGCTCTCGCAACGACGTGAGATGGGGCGGTGCGGCCGGCGCGCTCGCGATGCTCGTGATGGGGCTGGCCCAGCCAGAGCACTCCGTTGCCAGTGCCTTCGCGACCGCGGTCGTCGCGGGCTGTCCGTTCCTACCCCATTTCGTCGTCCATGAGTGGGGCATCCGGGAAGGGGCGACGTTTACCACGGTCGTGCGCGGTATGGGTGGCGGGGATGTGAAGTTTGCGGCGGTGCTCGGCGCGGTCGCGGGTGCCCCGGATGTGCTGTCCGTGCTGCCGGTTGCTGTCTTCGGCGGAGCGGTGGCCGCACTGATCCTGGCGTTGGTGCGCCGCGGTGGTGGCGCGATCCCCTACGGGCCATTCTTGGCGAGTGCCGCCCTCCTCGCGCTGTTCTGACATGCTTCCCTTGCGCGCACGGGATGGGCCTGATCGCAGACAGCCGACAGCGGGTGGGCTAATGGCGAGGCGAGAGGTGGCGTTCGCGCGTGAACGTTGGCTTTATCGTTGACAACAGACGATATTGCGTCGATTCCTTTCTCGATTGAGGTGCCGTTCTGACTTTGTGGCTAGATTTGCGTGACTCCTATTAAACGAACTCCGTTAGGCCTATTACCTGAAGCGATGATCGCACGGCACTCTTCTGATCGAGCTCGTCGAGTTTCGAGCGAGTCTCGCTCTCCAGCCGCTGACGCCACCCCCGGTAGAGATTCCGGATATTGTCCTTCAAGTCCGACCGTGCGAGCTGGCGATCCAGCCAGCGCACTTTCCTGTCCGCGTGGGATGTGACGGCCCTCGACGCCTTTTCGTGCAGCAGAGCGTTTCGCGCGTTGAAGGCTGCGGAAAGCTGCTCGAATTGCGAAACGAGGCTCTGTTCGCCACGGACCACCAGTGCGTCGCGATCGCTAGCGGCAGGTTCGCCGCCCAGCGGCGTCCCGATCCCCGACATCCAATCCTGCGCGGCCTCCGGTGCCAGCGGGGTGACGTCGCCAGAATCGCTGTCGACGGCCGCGCACAGGAGTTGCACTCGCTGCGTGTACCCCTCGAGCGACCCAACAGCCCACACTACGAGCGTCGGACCCTGAACCGAGAGACTCGTCCCGCGGCAGTATGGAACATCCGGCAAGGGCTCTCGTGCGAGCCACCGGGCGAGCAGAACGAGCGGGTGCCTTATGTGCGCGAACTCGGCCTCCACCTCGGACGGTGTGAAGGCGAGGCGAACCCTCCCCTCATCCAGCCGGCGCGTGAACCTCAGGATCTCTGTCCGCGCATGATGCGATACAGGGTATGAGCGAAGCAGGCTGTGGAGCGCATCCTTGAGCTCCCGGTTCCCGGTCACCTCGAAGAGAGCCCCGTCGAGTCGGCGGATTGCCTGACCAAAGCGTCCATCGAGCGTCGCGAATACGAAGTCGGAGAGTTCTTCTGGCGAAAGGAACAGCGACTCAGCTTCCGTAATCTCCTGCTGGTCGCCATCTAGCAGCTGCCTCCCCGCAAGGAACAGATCGCTTGACTCACTGATGGACTCACGTTGCCGCTCGACGTTTGCGACAACCTCCGCAACTCGATCGAGGCGCTCTTCTTGCTGCGAACTGGAAAGTCCGAGACGAAACACGTCGCTTTCGAAGGTGCCGATCTCCTCACCGAGAATGATCTCCATGTCGCCGAGCGCGCGTTCGAACACGTTCAGTCGCTCATAAAGTCGGGAGAGGATGCGCTGCTCGATCGTGCCGACACTCGCCAGACTGCCGATGTATATCTTCTCGGACTGCTGCCCCAAGCGGTCGCATCGGCCAATGCGCTGCTCGACACGCATCGGGTTCCAGGGGAGGTCGTAGTTAATCAGTACATGGCAGTGCTCAAAGTCGAGGCCTTCACCGGCTACCTCGCTTGCGAGCAGGACTTGAAACTCGCCCTTCCGAAAATCCGCCGCAATCTCCCGGCGGCTCTTCTCTCCCGGACGGCAGTCCTCGTCAGCGGCCGGCGTGCCTCCATGGAGCACCTGCAACGAGAAGCCCTCGCGGGCCAGTCTCTCCGCCAAGTAGGCAAGCGTCCCGCGGAAGGTCGAGAAGACCATCGCCCTGTCTGCCTTCAACTCGCCGAAGGTATGTCGAAGGAGTTCGACCAAGGCGTCGTACTTCGAGTCCTTGCTGCCAATCACGTCACGCGCATACGGTTCGAGGGATCGCAACTCGTCACGCGTAAACCGCGCTCGGTGCTCCTCATCTTCGGCCTCGGTGACGCTGCTCAGTATTTCCGCAGCTACCGCTGGGGCGCAACTGGCCGTTCGGCGCTCCGGCATCTGAGTTGCAAAGCCCGGTGGAACGCCCATCGCACGCGCGCGATCGAGACATATCCGGTAAACCTGGTCATAGAAGGCGAGCTCCGCGGGGTTGAAATCGACGACACGCGTGATCGCCTCCCGAGTCGGCCTTCGCGTGTCGACCTCGCCGCGAAGGGTCCTCGCCATGTAGGGGCTGAGCACCTGAATGTCTCGCGCTGCTTGGACGACAGCAGCTCGCTGATGCGCGTCGTTCGGATTCGATGTGCTCGCGAGCTCCTTGAACCGCTGCCATCCCGGGCGGTCAGCTCCTCCGGATGATTCCAGAGAGTCAAGTAGGCCGGGAAGGGATCCCTCCCACCCCGGCGCTCGGTGTCTGATCATCCTGATGCAGTCGTTTAGCTGCATGTCCCATCGAATCTGCTCCCCGAGCAAGTGTGGATCCGCAGCGATATCGACTCCCAGCGCCTCCATCAGATGGACGATGTCTTCTAGGCCAGTCTGGAATGGCGTCGCCGTGAGAAATACCGCTGCCTTCGCGCGCTCGCACACGAAGCGCGCCAGCGCGAATGAGTATGTCTCAGGGTTCCGCAGGTGGTGGGCCTCGTCGAATATCACGAAGTCCCACGCGATCGAAGTGTTCCCAAGCCTGCTCACGTGCTCCTCAGCACGGAGAAGCTCAATGTTCACGACGGCTTGGGCGAACCTCTGCGGGAGCACGCCGTCGCGTTCGAGCGCGACTAGAGCCTGTCGCAGCGACTCGGATGTGAGCTGCTCGAGGCGGAGGTCGAAGCGCTGGATCATCTCCTCTTGCCACTTCCCCATGAGCGACTTCGGGCAGATCACCCAAACGTTCTGCAGTCCATATGGTGCCCGCGCTTCAAGTTCCGCCCAGATGAGTCCTGCTTCAATGGTCTTCCCGATCCCGACCTCATCAGCGAGCAAGAGCCGCTGGTCAGGCGACTCGAGGATTTTCTTCACCGGGAGAAACTGGTGATAGAACAGTTGCGTCCTGGAGGCCTTGTAGGACAGCAGCTGCTCGGTCAGTGGATGCTCAAGACGCCGCCGCGTCAGCGCTACCTTGAACGCAGCCGGCTCCATCTCGACTAGATTCGGCGCGGGCTCAATCTCGGCCACCGGGACGAGCTTCACCGAGCCGTCGATGAAGACGCGTGCGTTTGTGGCGTCCAGGCCGACCACCCACCCGACGATGTCCGGATTGGCCTTGTATCGGACTTTCGTGTTCAGCAAGGATTCCGTCACACGGACACCTCCTCCGCAGTGATCAGGGCACGGAGGTACTTCCAGTGCGGAATGCTGTAGCGGATTTCCTCGTCTAGCATCTGCGGCACAGCGTCCCAGTCTCCATAGACATTCCAGAAGCGGATGGCGAGGGCCACGTACTCATTCGCCTCATCGTCTGTCTTGGTTGA
>SCVR01000264.1 GCA_004296805.1 Dehalococcoidia bacterium | reverse complement strand
GGCGGTCGAGCAAAGTGGTGAGGCAGGTGGCGTTGGGGAAGACGGTGTTCCAGCGGGCGAATTCGAGATTGGTTGTGATCAGCAAGGAGCGGCGCTCGTAGCGACGGTTGATGACCTCGTAGAGCAGGTCGGCGGCGCGATCGTCGTAGGAGAGGTAGCCGACCTCGTCCACGCAGACCAGATCCGGGCGAGCGTAGAAGGCCAGTCTCCGGCGGCGGCGCTCGGGGGAGTCGGCGCAGGAGAGGTCCGCGAGGAGGTCGGAGGCGGTGCGGAAGATGACGGAGAAGCCGGCGTTGACGGCGAGGGAGGCGATGTTCTTGGAGATCATCGTCTTGCCGAGGCCGTTCGTGGAGAGAAGGACGAGGTTGCGCCGCGCCCTGACGAAATCGAGAGTGAGGGCACGTTCGATCAGATCGCGCTCGATCTTCTTGGGCCAGTTCCAGTCGAAATCGGCCATCGGCCGGAAAGAGCCGATGCGGGCGGCCTTCAGGCGGCGCTCGACGCTCTTCTGGGCCCGGGCGAGCGACTCTTGCCGGACGACCTCTTCGAGGAAGGTCGTCGGCGAGAAGCGGGACTTGGTGGCCCGCGCCAGGAAGTCCGGGAGCTGGGCTGCCGTGGCGGAAAGGCCAATGCGGGCCAGACCTGCTGCCAGATCCGTCGCCGAGGTCTCACTCGTCATGGGACTCCTCCTCGGCCGCGTGAAGGGCGTCGTAGGAGCGGGCATCGTGCGGAGAGACGACGAGATCGGCCAGCTCGGGACGCTTCGAGATAGAGACGGGAAGCGGGGGCCTTCTCTTCAGGGTGCGCATGAGCCGCTGAAGCAGATAGGCGACGGACGATGCGTTGGGGGTGCCCTTCTCGAGCGCCTCCTGAAGGGCCTTTGTCAGGAGATCCTCTCCGTAGTCCGACAGCAGCCGCGTGAGCTTGTCGGTCAGGCGCGAAAGGGACTCGCCCCTTTCGACGGCCGCCGAAAGGAAGGCGTCGGCCAAAGGAACCGCCGCCACCAGGCGGTTGGCGCGTGTGAGGCCGTCGGCCTTTCCCTTCAGACGCAGCAGCGCCTCGATGTGGGCGGGGTTCTCGACGCGCTCGTGGCGATCAAAGGAGCGCGGGTGGCGTGCGACCTCGGACGCGCCGTCGAGAAGACGCACGCTCGAGCCGGAGGCAAGGAGCGTCAACGGACGGCCGACGACCTCGGGCGGAATCGAGTAGTCGTTGAGATCGAAGCGGATGTAGGGAGTCTTCTGCGAGCGGACCTGGATCATCAGGTCCGTCCCGGGGCGATGCTGAGCCAGAGGCAATAGCCGCGGCCGCTCCTCCTGCCAAGCCTCGTTTACGGTGCGATGGTCTCCGGACGGCCAGGCGCGCTGGTGAGCGATCTCGTCTCGCCACTTGAGGGCCTTGCGGTTGAAGTCGGCGAGCGTTGTGAAAGAGCGGGCGGCGAAGAAGGAATGGCGGACGTACTGGATGGCCCTTTCCACGCGCCCCTTCTCGTTGCCGCGCCCCACCGAGCAGAACCGCGCCTGGAAGTGGTAGTGAGCCGCCAGCTCGTGAAGCCGCGGGTTGAGCTCGAAGGTACTGCCTTGCCGGGCCAGCACCGCCGAGCGCAGGTTGTCGTAGAGCAGGATCCGCGGTACGCCGAGGTCCTCGAAGGCGTTCACGTGCGCGGCCAGGAAGCTCGGAAGGGACTGGTCGAAGAAGAACTCCAGGTACAAGGCGCGCGAGTACGACAGGACCATGACGAAGCACGAGAGCCTTCGCTCCGCCCGCCCGACCTGGACCTTGCCGAAGTGAGCCCAGTCCACCTGTCCCTGCTCGCCGGGCAGCACGGACAGCCGCAAGAACGCCTCGCGCGCCGGCAGGCGTAACCGCTCCACGGTCCGGCGCACCGCCCGCTCGCTGCCGACGAAGCCGCGCTCGCGCAGCATCTCGTAGATCCGCGTGGCCCGCAGGGCCGGGTAGCGCTCGAGCGTCGCCTTGATGAAGCCGATGTACGAGTCCGTCAGGCACGTCCGCAGCGTCTTGGAGTGATTGAAGCGGTCGGTCTCGAGCGAAAGCCGTACCGTTTCGGCGTGCAACCCCAGCTCGCTGGCGATCGTGCCGATCTTCCAGTGCTCGGCGAAAAACAGCCGGCGGATCTCGGCGACCCTCTCGGCCCCGATCACCGCTCACCCCCAGCGCACGAAGCGCCCTTCTCGTTTACACACGAAACACCGGACGACATCTCGGTAGGTAACGAACAACGTCTCACACCTCATGTCCTCTCCGCCCGGCCGGCTCGGGGCCACCGGGCGCACCGGCACGAGGGTCGGCGATCCGTTCTCGTCTCCGCTACCTGGATACCCCACGCTCGACGACCGCTGCCTCTTGCGGTACGCCCGCTGATGGTCCCGATGGTCCAGCCGACCCTCCTCGCTCCGCCGGTGCCGCC
>SCVR01000263.1 GCA_004296805.1 Dehalococcoidia bacterium | reverse complement strand
GCGTGGTGCGGCGATCGCCTCACTCGGGCGTCGCGAGCGGGCCCGGCTCCTTGCCGTCGTCGAGCAACTCCCGGAGGCTCCGCCATCGATGACGGTCGGGGAACTGGCCAGCCTCGGCCGGTTCCCGCACCTCGGGCTCCTACGCCAGCCGTCCGCACACGACTACACCATTGTCGAGGAAGCGTTGGAGCGAACTGGTTGCCGCTCTCTGGCCGACCGGGCCATCGGCACGCTGTCCGGTGGTGAGCGGCGCCGCGCCTTCATCGCGCGTGCGCTCGCGCAGGAGGCCAGTCTGCTCCTGTTGGACGAGCCCAGTGCGAACCTCGATGCCGAGGCTCAGGCCACACTCTTCGACTTGCTCCGCGATCTGGCCTCGGAAGGCGCGGGCATCCTGATCGTCGTGCACGACCTTACGAGCGCGGCGGCCTCCTGCGATCGGCTCGTGTTGCTGCATCAGGGGCAAGTACTCGCCTCCGGTAAGCCGCGCGAGGTCGTGACCCCTGAGCACGTCCTCGCGGCGTACGGGCCGCACGTCGTCGTGCTGCCGCACCCGGTCACGGGAACGCCAATCGTGATCCCGGCGGCTGCTGGCCGCTGAGCGCCGCCGTCTCGGTCTCGCTGAGTGAACCGATCTCGTCCTCCCGACGAACTACTGGCGAGGTCGGAGGCGAGCGTCGTTATGTCGACAGCAACTGCCTCCCGTGCTCTCGGACCCGCGTGTGGCCGAGCAACGGCGGTGGCACAGCCACACGCGAGCGAGCACCTCCAGAAGGGTCACAGGGCAAGGCCGCGCACTGTGATCCGTGGAGCGGGCGTTGGGTGGGGAACCGCCCGACGCCCGCGCCTCTACCCCCGCCTACAATTCGCCTCGAGCCGCTCAAGCGGCGTGAGCGTGGGAAGGTGGCGCGGCGTGGACGAACTCATCGCGCGCCTTCGCCGCCGCGAGCCGGACGCCCTCGCCGACTTGTATGACACCACGTATCGCCGCGCCTATGGGCTGGCACTCCGCGTCCTGGGCGGCGATGCAGCCGCTGCGGAAGACGCCGTGCAGGAGGGCTACCTCGCCCTCTGGCGGCAGGCAGACCGCCTGTCCGCAGACCGTGGGTCCGTGGAAGGCCTGCTCCTTACAATCGTGCACCGGCGTGCGGTCGAGGCCGTCCGGGTCCGGATCCGCCAGCGCGAGAGCGGCGATGCCGTGCCCGATCGTGTCGACCTCCACGCGGTCGACCTGTTGGAGGCGGCCATCACCTCGCTCGAGGGTGACCGAGTCCGCTCGGCGCTACTCGCCCTCTCGCCTGAGCATCGAGAGGCCATTGAACTGGCGTACTTCGCGCAGTTGTCCCACCGTGAGATTGCGGAACGCACCGGTGTGCCGCTCGGGACGGTGAAGAGCCGGATGCACCACGCGATCCGGGCGCTCCGGGGCTCGCTGGGACTGGGGACGGCGTCATGACTCCGCTGAGCTGCGAAGAAGTGACCGATTTGTCCGGTGCCTACGCGCTCGGCCTGCTCGATTCCGATGAGCGCGCTGCCATCGAGGAGCACCTCGCCACGCACTGGCACGAGGAGTACGCAAGCGCCCGCGCCGCTGTATTGGCCCTGGCCTCGGCTGCACCTGAAGTCGAACCGTCACCCGAGCTGCGGGCTCGCGTACTCGACGCCGCGCGGCTCGAAGCGCGGCGAGAGAATCGACGCTGGATACCGGGACTGCTCTCGGGTGCCGCAGTAGCGGCGCTGGCGCTGCTAGCGCTCAACTACTCGGGAGTCCTGAGCCAGAACCCGAAGCCCACCGCACCGGTGTCGAAGGCGGATCAGAAGCTGCTGATCCAGAACACGACCAGCGGCGCGTACCTCGAACTCGCGGTCACCACCGGCACACGCGCCAACCTGCGTCTGGGCGGACTTCCGGCACGTCCGGGCAGTGAGGTGTACCAGGTATGGGTGATGCAGCAAGGCCAGCCACCCAAGTCGATCTGCGTGATCAACGCCGAGCGGGATGGGCCCTGGAACTGGGACATCGAGGTCCGCCTCAACCCGGGGGACACCGTCGCCGTCACAGTGGAGCCAGATGGCACCCGCACGGTGCCGACCCAGTCGCCGATCCTGGTAGGGCAGTACTACTGACCCTCGCCGGCTCCCGCTCAGTCGACGGGCTTCACACGGTCACAACCGCCAGAGGCGTTTGGCCAGCACGCTGACGCCCAGCCCCAGTCCAGAAGGTTCCTCGCGTGTGTCGAGGCGTAACTGTCACCAAGGACGACCGCGATGAGGCGGTGACCGTCACGGGTGGCCGAGGCCACCAGTGTCCGGTCTGCCGCCTCGGTGTATCCGATCTTCACGCCATCCGCGCCGTCGTAGTTGTAGAGGAAGACGTTGGAGTTCCACAGCTCGATGTGCTGCGTACCGGAGGTGTCCCAGTTCGTCGCGCGCACCACCTCCGCGAACCCCGGCAGGGTGAATCCGTACCGGGCGAGGCTCGCAAGGTCACGCGCGGAGGTGTAATGCTGCGCCCCGCCAAGGCCGTGTGGATCGGTGAAGTGCGTGTCCGGGAGTTCCAGCCGCGCGGCCAGGGCATTCATCGTGTTCACGAACCTGGGCTCGTCGCCGGAAACGGCCCGCGCAATGGCCACTGCCGCATCGTTACCAGAGCGCAGCATGAGGCCATACAGCAGGTCCCGGAGCGTGTACCGGTCGCCCGCCCGCAACCCCATCGAGGTGCTATCAGGGTCAAGGCTGCTGAAGTCCGCATCGACCGTCACTGTGTCGTCGAGATGCCCAAGTTCGAGCAGGAGGATCGCGGTCGCGATCTTGGTCACGCTCGCTGGGGGAAGACGCCGCGTGCCGTTCGATTCCGCCAGGATGGCGCCGGATGTCTCGTCGACCAGGACGAAGGCCCGAGCCGAGAGGTTCGGGATCGAGCCCGCGCTACCCGCATCGAGGCGGGGAGCCGGGCCTCGTGGTGCCAACAACTCGCGAGCCGGTCGAGCAGCGAGCCGGGCCGCCGCCGCTGACGGATCCTCTGTCGTGGTCGCTGCATCAGCGGGCCCGTTCATACGGGACGCGCCCAGTGCGAGCACCAGCAGGCCCCCGAACACCAGGCTGCCCACCAGCAACCACCGCCCGATGTTCACCGGCGCCCCGGGACCAAGCGGACGGGTGGTGTCCTGACGGATTGGTGCGCGGAAAGTCGGGCGCGTGGTCACGCGCGAGGAGGCGCGAACCGGCGCGCGTCCAAACCTCGGGTCAGACCCGCGATACGACATCCCCAACCCCCGAGATGACCGCCGCAGCGCCTATGGTCGCGGGCCCTTGCCGAGGCGGCAAGTCCGGCGAGGCGGCTAGGGCGTGGCGGAGGCGTCCCGACGCGCCGCGTCGCGGGTGCGGTCAAGCACCGTCAATACGTCCTGCGGTTTCGGGATGCCCTGAAGCAGGAAGGCGGTGATCTCGGCAGCAGTCTGTACACGTAGGTCGCCAAACCGCAGTGTGGTCGCGAGGAACCCGTGACGCACGAGCGCGATGTCCTGGACCTGCACCAGGTCCGCCGTCGAAACAGACTGGGAAAACCAGTTCCGCTTCTGACCATCCACCAACCGTTGGTTGGTGATCACCCACACGTCATGCACCCAGGCATACCAGACGAAGTAGGCACGGATCGCCAGCGCCATGACATACGCGACAACTAGCAGGGTGACCACGGTGTCCACCGTCTTCGGCCCATCCGTGCGTGTGACAACTGCCAGGAGCACCGCCGCCGGAACGAGCAGGGCCAGCAAGGTCAACGTCAGCGGCAGCGCGAGGAAGTACCAGTGCCTGCGCACCAGCAGCACCACCCGCTCACCTGACTGGAGCTCGACGGGCAATCGCATCGGGGACCTCCGACGTTTACGCGCGCATCGTACTAGCGCCCGCAGACCTCCGTGCCGGAAATACAGAGGCCCGCTTACGCGGGCCCCTGTGCTGATCTCGGGGTGAGTGCGGACTACGTGCCTCGCATGCGGGGGTCGAGCTCGTCGCGGAGGGCGTCGCCGAACATGTTGACGGCAAACACCACGCTCGAGATGGCGAAGCCCGGCAACAGCGCCAGACGCGGGTTCGTCTGGAAGTACGCCTGACCGGAACCCGTCAGCATCACGCCCCAGGACGGCGTCGGCGGCTGAGCACCAACCCCGAGGAAGGAGAGCGACGCCTCAGTCACAATCGTGATGGCGATCGCGTAAGAGATGAGCACGATCATCGGTGCCATCACGTTCGGCAGGACGTGCCGGAACATGACGCGGTTGTTTGTCGCCCCCAGGCTCTGCGCGGACAGGATAAACAGTTCCTCGCGCACCGAGAGCACGGACCCCCGGATCACGCGGAGCGGGCGTGGGATCGAGAGCACAGCCAGCACCCAGAAGCCCTTCCAAATGCCAGCACCAAGGATCGCCACCAGGGCCACCGCGAGGACGAGCAGCGGGAGCGTCTGGACCGCGTCCACGATGCGCTGCAGGATGAGGTCGAACTTGCCACCGAAGTACGCCGACATGAGGCCCAGCGTGCTGCCAATGGTCATCGAGAAGGTGGTC
>SCVR01000262.1 GCA_004296805.1 Dehalococcoidia bacterium | reverse complement strand
AGTGGGAGGGCGGCCACAGCCACCATCACCTGATCTGTGAGGGCTGCGGCCACATCGCTGAGGTCTCGCTCGCCGGCGTGCGCTCGCTCGAGACTGAGGCGCGACGCGACCACGACTTCGACGCGCGCGTCCGCCACCTGGCGCTGCGCGGGACCTGTGGCGGATGCCGTGACGCGGCGAAGCGATCAGTCCGGTGACCATCGACGCTCCGTCGCTCCACGATCTCCTGGGGAGCGCGCTGAGTGGCGGCGGCCTACTCGTCGGTGGTGCCCTCGCGCTTGGGATCCGTCACGGCATCGACTGGGATCACATCGCTGCCATCACTGACATCACCAGTACCACCTCGGGTGTCGAGGCGGGCGACCATCATCGAGGACAAAGTCGCTCGGAACGTGCTGCGGGTGCCGGGGATCTGGGACTGTCGACGAACGCTGCCGTGCTCACTCCCCGCGACGACTCGCCCCGTGCCACCGTCCTCGTTGGCCCGTTGCGGCGCTATTTCGCGGAGCAGTCCCGGCCGTTCCAACTGGGGAGTCTGTACGCGCTCGGCCACGCGGCCGTCGTCACCCTCCTGGGTCTGCTCGCGATCATGGCCTCCGCGTTCCTCCCTGACTGGATCGACCCGGTCATGGGGCGAGTGGTCGGCGTCACTCTCATCGTGCTGGCCGTGTACCTGTTTTATTCGCTCTACCGGTACGTCCGAGGCGACGAGTTCCACCTCCGCAGCCGGTGGATGATCGTGTTCGCTGGTGCTCGGCATGGGTACGACGCGCTGATGAGTCGGGTCTTCAACCGGCCACGGCACGAGCAGACGCACGCCGCGCAGGCGTATGGCGCGCGGACCGCGTTTCTCGTCGGGTTGATCCACGGCGTCGGCGCGGAGACGGGCTCGCAGGCGCTCGTCATCGCGTCGGTCGTCGGAGCGACCGACAAGACCAGCGCGGTGGTGGTTCTGTTCGCGTTCGTCGTGGGGCTGCTGATCTCGAATTCCTTCGTCACGGTTGCCACCACAACGGGGTTCATCTCGAGCCAGCGCCGGCAGTGGTTGTACGCCGTGGCTGGTCTGATCGCGGCAGTCTTCAGCCTGGTGCTGGGGATCACCTTCCTGTTGGGGGCAGACGCCACACTTCCTGATCTGGGGCGCCTCGTCTCGTGGATTGGCGGGCCGGAGTCCTAGCGGAAGTGGGACCTGCTAGACGCGTTTCGGGGCGTGCTTCAGCGCCTCCCGGCGGGACAGCGGGCTCAACCTGTCACCGAGGCGTTCGGCGTAGGCCACCACCCACGGCATGTCGTATTTCGCGTACTCCCGTAGCGCCCAGCCGATCGCCTTCCGGATGAAGAAATCCTTGTCGGCCAGGTTCGCCTCGATCGCCGCTCTCAGGAGTCTGAGGTCGGTGTCACCTCGACGCCCCAACTGGCAGATGATCGAGACGCGGCGCTTCCAGAGGACGGGGTCGGTAGTCCACTCCCGCATG
>SCVR01000261.1 GCA_004296805.1 Dehalococcoidia bacterium | reverse complement strand
ATGCCGCCCCACTCCTCGCGGCCATGGTCGCGCAGGAACTTCACCCCGCGCGCGGCGAGGGCGGCCTGCTCGGTGTCGATGCTGTTCACCATGAAGTTGATCAGGACGCGCTGCGGCTCCTTCGCCTTCCCGTGCGTGTCGCTGTGCCCGTCGATCAGCAGCATCGCGCCGCCGCTACCGACCATGAACCCGCCGACCTGCTCGTTCAGCGGCAGCCCGACGACATCCTTGTAAAACGCCCGGAGCACGTCCGGCTGGTCCGACGTGATGTTGATGTTGAATGACGCGATGTCCATCGCCTGACTCCTTCGTCGATTGCGGGCGTTCAGGGTACCGCTGCTGCAGCCGAATCGAGGTTCTCCGATGGCACTGACGTGCGTTGGCCCACGGTAATCAAGGTCGTACGCTCGATATCGGTCGCCCCGCCGGGTGACTGCTACCGATTCGAGGCGAGACATGGCATTTGGATACCGGACAACTGCGTCAGAAGTGCTCGAGGGTGTGTCGCTGAGCGGCAAGCAGGCGATCGTCACCGGGGGATACTCAGGGATCGGTTTGGAGACAGCCCGCGCTCTGGCTTCCGCCGGCGCGACGGTCACGATCGCTTGCCGCGACCTCGATCGCGCGGTGGCGACTGCCGCGAACCTCACCCAATCGACGGGACGGGAGCCGGTCGTGGCGATGCAACTTGATCTGAGTTCACAGGCCAGTGTCGCCTCGTTCGCCGAGCAGTACCGAAGTCAGCACGACCAACTGCACATCCTCATCAACAATGCCGCTGTGATGGCCTGCCCCTTCGAGCGGACCGTCGACGGCTTTGAGATGCAGTTCGGCACCAATCACCTCGGGCACTTCGCCCTGTTCCATCACCTGCTGCCCACCCTCCGTGCCGCGCACGGCGCCCGCGTGGTGTCGCTCAGCTCGACCGGCCACTTCCGCGCCCCAGTGGACTTCGATGATATCGGATTCGAGCGCCGCGAGTACCACCCGTGGGTCGCTTACGGGCAGGCAAAGACCGCATGCGCGCTTACGGCCGTCGGCGTCCAGCAGCGCTACGCGGGCGAAGGTATCGAGGGTTACGCGGTGCACCCGGGTGGAATCATGACCAATCTGCAGCGGCACATGACGGCCGAGGACATCCAGAAGCGCGGCTGGGTCGATGCTGACGGGAACGTCGACGCTCGGTTCAAGACCGTCGAACAGGGTGCAGCGACATCAGTGTGGGCGGCGACTTCACCGGCGCTGACCGGCCGCGGCGGCCAATACCTCGCGGACTGTGGTGAGGTAACGATCCACGATGAGGTGCCCGCCGATCTCACCGGGGTGATGCGCTACGCGGTGGATCCCGAGCAAGCCAACCGACTCTGGGATGTCAGCCTCGCGATGCTCAAACTCGCCTAGCGCGTCCTCGCGACTATCGAGCGGGGTAGTGACGCGCCGCGGGCGTGTCCCGGATGTACGTGTGGTGATCGAGGTCGAAGTAGAGACGCTCAGTCGCGGGCGGCTCGCTCATCATGATGAGTTCGGAGGCACCACCTTCGTCCGGCACCTGCTGGTGGATGTCGTCAGGCGGCGAGTACCACCAGCCGATGTCCCCCGGCTCGATGCGCACCTCGCGCACGAGTTTCAGTCGAGCCTCGCCGTCGGCGCTGCCGTCGTCCTCCCGGACATACTGGCGGTACCACTCGGTGCCCTTGTGCGCGGCCATCACGCCCCATGCGCCATGGGTGTGCACTGCTGTCGTCGCGGGGAAGTGCGCGAGCATCAACTGGAAGCCGCCACCGGGCTCGCTATACAGGCGCTCGCCGCGTTCCCGAGCCGCATCGGCGAGCGCCTCGAGGTTCTTCCACCGCGCGATCTCCTTCATGCGGTGGGCGATATCCGCGAGCGACGCGTCGTTCACTTGCCCGCCATGCTGCGCGACGATCGCGTGCGCGTCTGCGATGAAGGCGCGGATCGCGCCGTCGGTGTCGAGTTCCGGCATGTCACCCTCCGCTTTGGACAGGACAGCCCACCAACTGGCGGGCTGTCTGTGTGCTTCCGAGGTCTCCCCGCTAGACCGCGAGAGCGTCCGCGACGTCCTTCAGGCCGAGCGACTCCAACTTGGCGCGGCTCGGCTTGCTCGTGGTCGCGTCCCAACCGGCCAGCCCGAACCAGTCCTTCTTCATCGTTTCGAGGTCGATCGTCACGCCCTCGTGCGGGCCCGCGGCCTGCGGCGGGTTGCCGAGGAGGCGGCCCGGGACGGCGCGCGCGGCGGGGTTGTTGCCATGCTTGACCGCGAACGCCATGCGCAGGTTGGCGATCCGCTCGCCTGCGATGTCGAGTTCCTCGTGCGTCGTGTCCCAGCCGGTGACGAGGTTGATCCACTCGGGGATCCGGTCGGTGGGGGACATCGTGTAGATGAAGTAGCACATGCCCGCGCTGTTCATGACGTGTGCCTGCTCGTGCGCCGCCTTCAACTGCGGCCCGCGCTCGTCAGTCGCGCGGCGGTCCTTCGGGCCCTGCTTCATCGTGGGGAACTTGCTCGACTTGCCGGGCGACCACAGCGTGTGCCGCGCCGGCGTCGGGTCGAGGGCGTACGAGGCGGCGAAGCCCACATCGAGCTTCGGGTCGTGCATCGGCGGCTCTTCGCCGTCGATTGAGGTGATGTAGTCCCCCGCGTTCCGCCCGATCTTCTGCGCCGCGATCCGTGAGCCGTCCGCCAGCAGCTCGCCGAGGTGCCCCTCGCGCTTG
>SCVR01000260.1 GCA_004296805.1 Dehalococcoidia bacterium | reverse complement strand
GTCCAACCAATCGTGCGGATTCCCGGCCCTTGGCAGCTTGCTTCGAACGCGTGCTACGCAGTCGACCCTCCCGCACGCCGCTGAAGAAGGAAGTCTGGCGGGTCGCGGTTGAGAGATCTGCGGTGATGGGACCCGCTACTCGGGGGCGCGATGCCAAAGCGACTGATTGGGCCCGCCGCCGCTGTAACTCTCCTGGCGGTGGGATCAACGTCCCATGTTGGGATGTGAACGCTTTCGCTGATCCCTCCGGGAGGCAGCGCGCGCCGACAGGCTGGCGCGTCCTGACCGTGGGCGATTGCTCATCTGAAGCTTCCGATCCGATCGCGGAGTCGAGATCGACGGCGAGTCTGTACCCCTTAGGAGGCTGCGCTCCCCTGAGTGCCGGCACCCCAGCGGGAAACCACATCTATCAAGCGCGCCGAGTCGAACGGTTTACTGATGAATGCGCTGGCGCCGTGCGCTAGAGCATCCAGCTCGGTGGCGTGCCCGCTCATCATCACAACGGGAGCCCGGCAGCCGAGTCCACGTAGTGCAGCGATGGTTGACCAGCCATCCATTATCGGCATCTGTACATCCAGAAGGATCAGCTCGAATTCGGTCTCCGCGACCTGAGCTAAAGCTTCGGTCCCATTTTGTACAGACTCCACGTCGTGCCCAGCATTGCGCAGGACAGCGGTAATAACCATGCGTACCAAGTCGTCATCGTCGACGACGAGTATCCTCATGGCGCTTCGATGTTGCGAGAAGTTACGCACTCAGCCCTCGCCTGACGAGCTCATGCGGAGGATAGGATAAGGGGGGCAGACAATAGTACCAGCCGGGCGTGAGCCCGTCGGGAGAAAGCCCCGCTCGCGGCGTGTTAGTAGCATTCGGGGTCGATTGGCCGTTCGGAGACAGTTTGACCTCTCGCGCCTCTGCTGTGACGCATCGATGGAATCGAGTCAAGTAGCTACGGACATCAATGAGACTCCCTCACCTCACTGCCGGGCAGCGGGAAGCGACCCGTGGTCTCGCACGTGCCTTTCGAATTTTGGCCGTACTGGTCATGCTCTATGTACTGCTGAGGCTTCTCCTGGAGTGAGATCTTGCGGTCTCGCGCTGGATCGAGGTCGCGGAGACCGCCGCATCGGCCACGGATTCGCCACCGTCGGCGACACAGGCCTGCGATCTCAGCGGCGCGTGCTGCGATGGCACTGGCTGGCGGTAGGGACGCCAGTACTTGCGCCCACGTGATTCTGATCGCCGATCCAGCCACAGATGCTGGCGAGCCCCCACCGGAAACATGGCAGGTCGGATTCCTGCCAATCCGGCGATGCTCACGGCTTCACGTGCATCGAAGAGTCAACGATTCCTCCACCCAAGAGGCGGGAGGGGGCGGCACGGCCCGCCCAGTGCAGCGGGTGGTGATTTGGATTCGGCGCCGACGAGCCCTAGGTGTACTGACCACACACCTGCGAGACACCTGACAAGGGGCTGGGCCTCCCGCGAGACTTGGGGTTGCTGAAACCAATCCGAGTCGAACAGGAGGCCCAGTTGTCTGATCGTACCCAGCCGCCGGCGCGGATGCGCTACTCCCTCGAGTCCCGCTGTCGCACGGTTTCACTGGTCCTCTCGGGGCTGAGCGTCGCGGAGGCGGCCGCAGCCACGGGGACACCCCGCTCCAGCGCGTACCGGTGGTGGGGACGCTACCGAGTAGCGGGATGGGCAGGACTCGTCGACCGCCCCTGCGTCCCGCACCACCAGCCCCGGCGCCTCGCTCCCGAGGTCGAGGCTGAGATCCTCGCCGTGCGCGAGCGCACCGCAGAGGGGCCGCAGGCGATCGGCGCGATCGTGGGTCGGCCGGCGTCCACGGTCGGCAAGGTCCTGCGCCGCCTCGGCCACTCACGCCCGCCCCGTGCACCACGCGAGCCCGCCCACCGCTATGAGCATGAGCGGCCCGGCGACCTCCTCCACCTCGACATCAAAAAACTCGGGCGCTTCTGGCAGGTCGGGAAGCGGATCCTCCAGGACGGGGCGCCACGCAGCCCGCGCGCCGGGTGGCAGTACGTGCACGTCGCGGTCGACGACCACAGCCGCCTCGCCTACGTCGAGGTGTTGCCCTCCGAGCGGCAGGAGGACGCGGTCGCCTTCCTCGGCCGGGCGCTTGCCTGGTATCGGGAGCAGGGGATCGTGGTGGCGGCGCTGCTCACGGACAACGGCGGCGCCTACCGCTCACGCGCCTTTCGCGAGGCACGCACGGCCGCCGGACTCAAGCACCGCTTCACGAAGCCCTACCGGCCACGTACGAACGGGAAGGCGGAGCGCTTCATCCAGACCCTGCTGAGGAGGTGGGCCTACCGCTACGTCTACCCGACCAGCGCCCACCGTGCCCGCGCCCTCTCCGGGTGGGTGCGGTGGTACAACAGGCGCAGACCTCATGGCTCCCTCGGCGGCCTCCCACCCATCAGCCGTGTCTCACACCTCTATGGTCACTACATCTAGCCGCATCGCAGTGACTTCGTGGCGGACTGCCGCCAGCGCCGGGTCACGCCCCATGTCGCCCAGCACGACCGCGGCCGCCGCAGCGCGAT
>SCVR01000259.1 GCA_004296805.1 Dehalococcoidia bacterium | reverse complement strand
CCTTCTCCGGCTGCAAGATCGTGGGGACGCCTGCCTCCACCGCAAGTGCCTTCACGGGGGTCGCGAGCGCGGCGCCCGAGCGCCCTCGAGGACGGTCCGGCTGCGTCACCACAGCGACGACCTCGGCGTCGGGCAGGGCGAGACAAGCCCGCAAGGAAGGGACGGCGTACTCCGGCGACCCGAAGAAGACGATGCGCATCGACCGCTCCTCGGTCACTGGAGTCGCCAGAGGTGGACGTCACGGAAGCGGCTGCCCGGGGTGAACAGCACGCCGGGCGTGAAGCCCTGAAGGCGTCTTGGCAGCACGTACGGGCGCTGCGGGTAGTAGAGCACGACGCTGGCGGCCTGTCCGGTGAAGCGTGCGGTAAACAGCGCGTACAACTCGCGGCGCTCGCCCTGATCGAGGGTTGTGCGCGCTGCCTCAAGGAGCGCATCCGCCTCGCGATCCTGGAAGCCCGCGACGTTCGCGCCGCCGCTCCCGACCTGTGTGGTGTGCCAGCCGGGGTATGGGTCGGGGTCGATGCCGGCGTCCCAACCGTAGACCGCGGCCTGATAGGCGGCGCGGCGCAGGCGTTCCTGCACGAGCACACCCGCGGGGAGCACGGTCACCTTCACCTGCACCCCGTTGGCGCGCCACTGGCTGGCCACGGCCTCTGCGACCGCTTGGCGGCTGGCATCCTCGTTCGTGGCGATCTCGACCGCGAGCGATTGTCCGGACCGGCGGCGGACGCCGTCGCCCTCGAGGTGCCACCCAGCGGCCTCGAGGAGCGCGCCAGCGTTCGGGGCGGGAGTGCGTGTGCTGATCTGCGCCCAGGTACCCGGAACGAACGGTACCGCGCCGGGGAGCCCTCGACCGGCGGCCGCGACGACCGGCGCACGATCGATGGCGCTGGCGAGTGCGTTCCGCGTCGCTACGTCATCGAAGGGAGGAAGGGCGTGGTTGAGGTAGATGAGCGTGTAGGCGTTCCGTGTGAGTGGGACGCTGCGCAGATCGCCACGCTTCGTGAGCCGTGCTTCGTCCTCGACGGGGACCTCGCTGAGCAACGCTGAGTCAGCCCGCCCGTCGGCCACCATCCGCGCCTGCTCAGGGATGTCGCGTGCCAGCCTGAGGTCAATCCGTCCGATTTGCGGTGCGCCATGTGCGTAGCCCGCGAACCGCTCGAGGCTCACGCGGTCCGCCTCGATACCGCGGACGCGGTACGGCCCTGCGCCCACCGGGTGCTGTTCAAAGGCGGGCGAATCGAGGTTTGCGCCGCCCATCTTGCTGGAGAGGTGTTGCGGGACGAGGCCGACCGACGCGCGGGAGAGGAACTCAGCCGACGGTTCTACGAGATGGAAGAGCACCGTCTGTGGGTCGCTCACGAAGACCTCGACGCCCGCCCACGCGGCTGCGAGGGCGCGCGGTCCGCTGAAATCGCTCGACTGAATCCGTTCGACGGTGAACGCGACGTCCGAGGCGGTGAGCGCGACGCCGTCGTGCCACGTCAGGCCGGGGCGCAGGCGGAAGGTGTAGGTGAGCCCGTCCGGGGTGACATCCCACGACTCGGCGAGGTCGACCTCGGGCGTGCCATCTGGGCCGGGGCGCATGAGGCCGGCGTAGACCAGGGCGACGAGGTCATCCTCGGCCTCGGTGGTGAGGGATGCCAGCGGGCTGGTGCGATGCACCTCGCCCACGACGGCCTCAACGAGCCGCCCCGGAGGGAGCCCGGATGGGCCTCCGCGCAACAAGATGAGCGCAACGAGCGCGAGGCCACCTCCGAGGAGGGTGGGGAGCAGGAAGCGACGGGAGACGCGCAGGAAGCGCATCAGCAGAGAGGACGGCTCAGGACGCCGCCACGCTCCATGCAGCAATGGCCACGAACACGACCGCCACCACGATGGTCATGCGGTGGAGCGTTCGCTGCATCCCTCGGCGGGTGCGGAACGAGGCCTCCTGCCCCGTGGAACCCCAGATACCCGTGCCGCGCGCCTGCATGAGCGTGAGCACGATGAGGAACCCCGAGATGAGGATGGTGGCGATGGCGAGGAAAGAGCGCAGTTCCATAGGCATCGAAGGCTACGGCCCGCCACGGTCGGCGGCAAGCGCGGGCCGCCGCGTCAGTCGCGGGCGTAGGCCAGGGGCGCGAGGCCGCGCAGGTCCCGCTCGAAGTAGGCCCGCATGATGGCGGCGGAAAGTGCCTGGGTGTCGTGCCGGTAGCGCTTCTCCCGGTCGACGAGGTCTGCGAGCACGAGGCGTGCGCCGCCGTAGTCGGCGTCACCGGGGGCCAGCACCGGCTCGGACTGCCAGGAGGCGGGCAGGGGCTCCGAGGGGAGGTTGCTGTTTGCCAGCACCATGTCCACGACGCCATCGCCCAGATGGCGTCGGATCGCGGCGTAGTGGTCAGCGGCGGTGTAGCCATCGGTCTCGCCGTGCTGGGTTGCGACATTCGCGATGTAGATCTTGTGCGCCCCGGACTCCATGACGGCGCGTCCGATCTCGCGTACGAGGAGGTTGGGCAGCACCGATGTGTATAGGCTCCCGGGACCGAGCACGATCAGGTCCGCTTGCCTGATGGCCGCGACGGCTGCCGGGTGCGCCAGCGCTTCGCGCGGCTCGATCCAGACGTCGGTCGGGGGGATGCCACGTTCGGGGATGTTGGACTCGCCGGTGGCAGTCGAGCCGTCCGGGAAGCGGGCGCAGAGGCGTACATCCGCCAGCGACGAGGGCATAATCGCTCCTCGAACCGCGAGCACCCGGGAGGTCTCCGCGATGGCGGTTTCCATGCTCCCGGTGACCTCCGCCATCGCGGCGATGAAGAGGTTGCCGAAGGAGTGACCGGCCATGCCCTCGCCGGAGTGTTCGTCAAAGCGGTACTGGAACAACTGGGTGACGAGGGGTTCGGCGTCCGCGAGGGCCGCGATGCAGTTACGGATGTCGCCCGGGGGGATCACGTTCATATCGCGTCGGAGGCGGCCGGAAGATCCGCCGTCGTCCGCGACGGTCACGACGGCCGTGAGGTTGGAGGAGTACTCCTTCAGCCCTCGGAGCAGGTTGGAGAGACCGGTGCCGCCGCCGATGGCGACGATCTTCGGGCCGCGGTCGCGGGTGCGGCTGCGGTAGACGAGATCGACGAGGTCAGAAGTGCGGGGGCGGCCGGGGAGGACGGCGGTCGCGAGCGACTGGTTCAACTTCCAGCCGGCGATCACCGTCGTGGAGCCCGCGAGGAACACGAACATCAGCCCGCGCAGCCATCGCGGGATGAACTGCAGCGTGGCGTAGTAGGTCCAGGCTGGGAACGTGTAGGAGACGTAGGCCTCGCGGAGGAGGTAGGCGAAGCCCAGCCCCATCATCGCGACGGCGATCACAAGGAGCGCCAGCCAGCGCTTGACGTGCAGCCCTACGTAGAGCCACTTGCTCAGGTTGTCGCGACTCACTCGCGCCCTCGCTTGCAGCCCGCCCGCAGGTAGTAAACCGTCAACTGACTGAGGGGTCAACCGGTCGCTCATGCGGAGACGTCCAGCAGGCGGCGCACGATGTCCGCCACGCTGGTGGCGTCCGCCCGGCCCTTCATCTCCCGCATGACCTGCCCCACAAGGAATCCGACGGCCGCCTGCTTGCCCGCCCGGTAGTCTGTGACCGCCTTCGGGTTCGCCTCGATGGCTGCCTTCACGACGGCCTCGACGGCGCCCTCGTCCCGGACGACGCGCAACCCACGGGCGTCGACGATGGCGGCCGGCATCTCCCCTGTCTCGAAGGCGGCGTCCAGGATGTCCTTGGCGGTGCTGCCGGTGACCGCTCCGTCAGCGACGAGGCGAGTCAGTTCGGCGATGTGTGCCGGTGTGACCCGCGTGTCTGAGAGTTCAGCGTCGGCGTGGCCCAGCGTGTTCAGGCGTCGCGCGACTTCGCCGATGAACCAGAGCGCCACCGGACGCGCCAGCGGGGCGCCCGCCAGGCGCACAGCGGCCTCGTACGTCTCGGCGGTGGCGTGCGACTCGGTGAGGGTGCGTGCTTCGTCCGGCGTCAGGCCGTATTCGCGCTCGAAGCGGGCGCGGCGCGCGTCGGGCAGTTCGGGGAGGCGGGCACGGACGGCCTCGATTGTCTCGGGTTCGATGACCATGGGAGGCAGGTCAGGCTCGGGGAAGTAGCGGTAGTCGTTCGCCTCTTCCTTGGATCGCTGCGACACCGTCTCGCCCGTGGCGTCCACGTAGCCGCGCGTCTCCTGCTTGATCCGCTCGCCGGCATCCGCGAGGCGCGACTGGCGCTCGATCTCGAACTCGATGGCGCGCTGGACGGCGCGGAACGAGTTCATGTTTTTCACCTCGACCTTGCGGCCGAGCTCGACCTGACCCCGGGGACGGATCGAGACGTTCGCGTCCGCGCGCATCCCGCCCTTCTCCATGTCCGCGTCCGCGATGCCGAGGTAGCGCATGGTCTGACGCAGTTTGCGCAGGAATGCCGCGGCCTCGACTCCGGAATGCATGTCTGGCTTCGTCACCAACTCCATCAGCGGCGAGCCGGAGCGGTTCACGTCCAGCAAGGAGTAGGTCTCCGCACCATCGTCTCGGTGCAGGAGGCGTGCCGTGTCCTCTTCCAAGTGGATGCGCTCAAGGTGCACGACCTGCTGACGGCCATCGACCTCGATGGTGAGGGAGCCGCCGACGCAGAATGGCTGGTCGTACTGGGAGATCTGGTACCCCTTCATCAGGTCGGGGTAGGGGTAGTTCTTCCGGTCGAACTTGGAGTGGCGGGGGATCTCGCAGCCCAGGGCGAGGCCCGCGAGCAGGGTGTAGGTGACGGCCTGCTCGTTGATGACAGGGAGCATCCCGGGCATACCCAGGCAGACAGCGCAGACGTGGGTATTCGGTTCCGTGTCGAAGTATTCGCGGTTGCAGCCGCAGAACATCTTGGACTTGGTCTTCAGCTGGATGTGGACTTCGACGCCGATCACGGCCTCGTAGTCAGTGCGGGCTGCCGTCGTCACTCTGGGATCTCCCTTGGCGCCGGCTGCCGCGCCGCGCAAGCTCAATCGTACCTCGGCGCACCCGGGGGTACGATTCGGGCCGATGCCCGAGATACCCACAGAACTCCCACTTCCTGACTTCTCCGGCGGCCGGCTGGTGCACATCGCCTCGACCAAGTTCGACGGCTCGATCCATTACGAGTACGACGCCATCCTGCTGGACGAACACGGCCCGGTGGTGCGCACCTGGATCCGCCCCGGCACGCCATGGGTGGGGTATCGAGGCGAGGGCGTGCTGATGTACCCGTTCACGATGCTCTTCTTCCGGGACGAGCGCTGGTACAACGTCATGCACCAGCACCAGCCGCTCGGTGCGCGAGGCCAGCTGACATACGTGAACCTCGGCACTCCGGCGGTCTTCGACGGCGACATGATCCGGTGGGTGGACCTCGACCTCGACGTGCTGCGCTACCCCCACGGCGTTGAGGTCCACGATGAGGACGAGTTCGAGGAGCATGGCGCGCGCTGGGCCTACCCGGCTGACCTTGTCGAGCGTGTCCGAAACGCCGCCGCCGACGTGGTCCGAAAGGTTGAGGCGCAGGTCTTCCCGTTCGACCGGGAACGGCACATCCCGCCGACACGCCGGGACTAGACTGCGCCCATGCCGAGGCGTGGGAACGATGCAGTGCCCGGGTTGCAGGGCGGGTTCTTCGGTGAGCCCGGCCGCGCCGCCGCTCGGGCCGGTTCCGAGGCTGGCGCACCGCTCGCGTCCCGGATGCGCCCGCGAAACCTCGACGAGTACGTGGGGCAGCAGGGGGTGATCGGGCCGGGCACCGCGCTCCGCCGGATGATCGAGGCAGACGATGTGCCCTCGATGATCCTGTGGGGGCCGCCGGGGACCGGGAAGACGACGCTGGCGACGATCATCGCTGGCGCCACGCAGCGACACTTCGACGAGTTGTCGGCAGTGAACTCGGGTGTCGCCGATATGCGGAAGTCGGTCGCGGAGGCGCGAGACCGGCTGCGCATCTCGGGTCGCCGCACCATCCTCTTCATCGACGAGATTCATCGCTTCAACCGCGCGCAGCAGGACGCGCTGCTGCCACACGTCGAGGCGGGCACCGTCACGCTGATCGGCGCGACCACGGAGAACCCCTCGTTCTACGTCGTGGCCCCGCTGCTCTCGCGCTGCCGCGTGTTCGTCCTGAAGTTGCTCGAGCCCGCGGAGATTGAGGTAATCCTGCGGCGCACGCTAGAGGATGCCGAGCGCGGCCTCGGCGGGTCGGGCGTCGAGGCGAGCGACGAGGTATTGGCGGCGATCGCGCGGGCGGCCGGTGGTGACGGGCGCGCGGCGCTCACCATCCTCGACCTCGCGGCGCGCATCACGCCCGCCGAGGGCGGCGTGCGGACGCTCGACCTCGAAGCCGTCGAGCAGGCGACGCAGCATCCGACGCTGCTCTACGACAAAGAAGGCGACGCCCACTACGACCAGATCTCGGCGTTCATCAAGAGTATGCGCGACTCCGACCCGGACGGCGCGCTCTACTGGCTTGCCCGGATGCTCGAGGCGGGTGAGGACCCTCTCTTCGTCGCACGGCGCATCGTGATTCTCGCGGCGGAGGATGTGGGCCTCGCCGACCCGCGCGCGCTCCCGCTCGCCGTCGCTGCACAGCAGGCGTGTCACTTCCTCGGGATGCCAGAGGCGCGACTGCCATTGGCGGAGGCCGTGGTCTACCTCGCGCGTGCGCCGAAGTCGAACTCTGCCTACAAGGCGTACGAGGCGGCCGCGGAGGACGCGCGGAACACGCGGAACGACCCGGTGCCGATGCATCTGCGGAACGCGGCGACCGGGCTGATGCGCGGCCTCGGTTACGGGCAAGGCTACCGGTATGCGCACGACGAGCCGGGCCACGTGGTCGACCAGACGCACCGTCCGCCCTCGGCGGAGGGCCACCGGTATTACCGTGCGGGGACGCTCGGCTCGGAGCCCCTCGATGGCGGCCCGCAGCGAGGCTCGAAGGGGGACGACCGTGGGACTGCGTGACCGGAAGCCAACGACTACCGAGGAGTACCAGGCGTACCGGACTCGTCTCAACAACTGGGGCAAGTGGGGCGCAGAGGACCAGTTCGGCACCCTCAACTACATCGACGCGAACGTGCGGCAGCGCGCGGCTGCCCTCGTACGGGAGGGTCGCACGGTGTCGTGTGCGAACCCGCTGGCGACGGCCGCGGCCGTGCCTGACACCAAGCGGAACGGACGGCCGGCCGACCACCGGATGACGGTGAACCCCGGTAGCACCGTGGACTACGTCGGCGTCTCCTACCACGGCTTCGTGAACACGCACATCGATGCGCTGTGCCACATCTTCGCCGCGAACGGCGGGCCGATGTGGAACAACCGTCCGGCCTCGCTCGTCACCGAGGCTGGCGCCGGCGCGAACTCGATCGACGTGTGGCGGGACGGCATCGTGACCCGCGGGATCCTGTACGACATTCCGAAGATGCGCGGCCATGACCACGTCCGCATCGGCGAGCCCGTGGAGGGGTGGCACCTCGAAGACTGGGCGAAGCAGCAAGGGCTGACGCCACAGCCGGGCGATGCCGTGCTGATCCGGTCCGGATCTGCTCCCTTCTGGCGTGCCAACCCCGGCTTCGAGATGGCGATGCCGCTGAATACGCCCGGCGTCGCCGTGTCGGTCCTCGAGTTCCTCCACGACACCGGGGCGGCGCTGATGGGCTGGGACCTGCAGGAAGCCTCCGGCCAGGAGTACACCGGCGAGCGCATCCCGCTGCACGCGATCGCGATCCCGCACATGGGCCTTCCACTCCTCGACAACGCCAACTTCGAGGGGCTGTCCGCGGTCTGCGCGGAGACGGGCCGGTACGAGTTCATGCTGACGATCGCGCCGCTTGTCGTCCTCGGTGGGACAGGGTCACCGGTGAACCCGATCGCGATGTTCTAGAGGCCGTCGGACACGGTTGATGACGTGCCGGATAGCGTTCCGCCCTCCATGAGCGAAGTGATATCGTCCGGCGATCGCCGGAGGGGGACGCATGGACCGACCGCTTGAGGGCATTCGCGTGCTCTCCATGGAGCAGGCCGCAGCGCTGCCCTTCACGACCCGTCACCTCGCTGACCTGGGTGCCGAGGTAATCCGGGTGGAGTCTCACAAACGTGGGACGGGGGCCCAGCCCGAGCCGGACCTCTTCCGCAGCAAGCGCCGCCTGGGACTCGACCTCGGGACTGAAGGTGGGCCGGAGCTGTTCCGTCGCGTAGCGGCGGGGTGCGACATCGTCGCTCACAACTTCACGCCTCGCGTGATGCGCCAGTTCGGGATCGACTACCCGTCGATCAAGGCGATCAATCCGGACGTGGTCTACCTCTCGCTGACTGGCTTTGGCACGACGGGGCCGTGGGGCGAGCGGCCGTTGTTCGGGCCGGGCGCCGAGGCGGTAAGTGGACATAACGAGATGATCGGGCCGGCCGAAGAGTGGCCGGGGCGTCCGGGCACCATTGTCTATGCCGACAACACCTGCGGGCTGAACGCGCTGTTCGCGATCCTCGCGGCGCTCGACCATCGGGATGCGACCGGTGAGGGGACGCACATCGACATCTCGCTGTATGAGACGGCGATCAGCAACATCGGCTCGGTGGTTACGGAGCGCTCGTTCGGCGCGCCGCTGCCGAAGCGGATGGGCAACGGGGACGCGCGCTACGCCGTCCACGGGGTGTACTCGACGCTGGGCCTCGACCGGCACGTCGCGATCTCTGCGACCCGTGAACAGGTGCCGGCGCTCGCCGCGGCGCTCGGTGTGTCGCTGCACGATGATGGCGCGGGAGCCGACCTCACGATCGCCGCAGCGCTCTCGGGGCGCGACGGTAGCCAGATGGTTGGGGCGTTACAGGCGCTGGGCATCGCGGCCGCCGAGGTCGCGGACGCGGCCGATCAGTCCGCGGACGAACACCTGTGGGCGCGTGGGTACTTCGGCATGCTGGGCGCTGGTGAGACGTCGATCCCCGTGGCGGGGCCGACCTTCGGCGGCGGCCGGGACGTCCCGATGACGCCGCCGCGCGCGATGGGCGAGGATAACGAGTGGGTGCTGTCACAGGTGGCGGGGCTCACGGCCTCGGAGATCGCTGCAGCGCTGGAGTCCGGGGCAGTCGGCGCGCTGCCAGCACCGAGGCCTCGGCCGCGCCCGACGCCCGAGCAGACGGCGTTGCGCATCAACCGCGGTGAACTGAGCCGCGTGGATGACGTGTACGACGGCTGGCGGAGGTTCGCGCGATGACCGCAGAGCCGTCGCGCCGACCTCGCGCCCTCGACCTCGCCACCGGCGTGGGCGCCTCCTACACCACGAAGCTCCTGGCTGAGGTGGGCTGGGATGTCGTGAAGGTGGAACCGAAGGACGGCGAGCCCGGACGTTTGCGCGGTGGCCGCTGGGGCAGCGGTGAGGGCGGTGCGTTCGCTTTCGTGAACCACGGGAAGCGGTGGGTCGAGGGTGACGCAGAGATCATCGAGGGCCTCGCGAACTCCGCGGATGTGGTCGTCGGCGACTTCTCGGTGGGCGGGTGCGCGGAGTCTGGCCTCGACGCGTCGCTGTTCCAGACGCTGGAGCCCCGGGGTGCGGTGGTCTCGGTGTCCCCGTTCGGCCTGAGCGGCCCGCGGTCGTCGTGGGCGGCAAGCGACCTCGTCGTCCAGGCGGCGAGCGGGCTGATGTTCCTCACGGGCGAGTACGACCAGCCGCCGATGCAGTTGCCGCCGTACGCCGCGGCGATGGCGGGCGGGATCGCCGCGGCCTCAGCGGCACTGGCGGCGAACCGCGCGGCACGCAAAGACGGCGTGACGCGTCGTGTCGATGTCTCGATGGTGGAGGCGCTGGCGGGCCACACGTACACGCAGACCTCGGGGTATGTGAGCCGCGGCGAGGTGTTCCGGCGCGAACAGCGTGTGAAGCAGGGCCTGCGGATGGTGCCGGCGTCTGATCGGTTCGTCTACTGCGCGCCCGGCGCGGTCGCGACGATGGACATGAAGGGCGTCGCGATCCTGCTCGATGAGCCGAGGCTCGCGGAGGACCGCTTCCAGACGGCCGAGGGCCGGATGCAGA
>SCVR01000258.1 GCA_004296805.1 Dehalococcoidia bacterium | reverse complement strand
CGCTGGTGACCGCGACCCTATGGGATGCCGGCGGGTGGACCGAACCCGGGCGGAATCGTGACACCCGGTGGCAGGAGCCCGGGCGGGATGCCGATGGGAGGCGTGGGGATCCCTGTTGGTACCCCTGTCGGGATACCGGTAGGCACACCGGTAGGAACGCCAGTGGGCACCCCTTGCGGGATCAAGCTGGTGATCGAGGGGGCCGAGATCGCTACTGAGCCGAGATCGCTACTGAGGTGTTCACCGCGGGGACGGCGATCGCTCCGATCGAAATTGACGGGAGTGCGATGCTCAGGTTCGGGATCGCCGGGCTCGCGATCTTTGTGTCGATCGCACCCATCTTCACGTCGACACCGTCGAGCTTCGGCGGTGCCACGGGCACATTCACCGTCAGCGGCTTCACCTCGGTCGTAAGCGTGACCCGCACGGTCTTGGCCGTGCCCGCGGCGGCGCCCGTGCCTCCCGTGGCCGCTGCGGTTGGGGTGGAGGTCGCTGCGGGCTGCTCGTCCTTCTTCCCGCGGCATGCGCTCCCTGCCAGCGCGGCTGTGACCACCGCAAGGATGAGCGCCGTGCGTGCGAGTCGAGACATCGAGTGCTGTGTCTTCATCGAGGCCCCCTACTTCTGAAGCGCGTCAGCGAGCGCGCGGATCCGGTCATACGTGGACTTCAGTGGGGTCTGCGCGGACCGGACGGCGTCCAGCCGTGCGATCAGCGATCGCGAGTCCCCGCTCGGGTTCACGCACGCCTGCTCCGCCGCGTTCACCGTTCCCAGGAACGCGTCCACCTGGGTCGAGGCGGTCTGCAGTGCTCCCTTGAAGTCGTCGAGGATCGCCTGCTGCTGCGCGTTTGCGTCCTTGACGTCTCTCGCGCTCTGCATCGCCGTCTTCAACTCGCCCTGTGCGGCCACCGCCTGCGTCCGCGCGTCGGCCAGCCCCGCCTTCGCCTCGGTGCAGACCCGCGCGGGCGTCCACACGCCCGCCGCGGCGTCCAGGTCCTTTGCGAAGTTCTCCCAGTACCGCTGGAATCCGAGGGTCGCCGCGTTGAACCCCGTCTCGTCGCCCGCCAGCATCGCGGCGCGCAACTTCTGCTCCAACTCGTTGCGTGCCGCCTGCATCTGAGCGAGCACCTGGTCGGCATCCAGCGCGGACGGGTTGGCTGCCTTCAGCGCCGTGAACTCTGCCCGTGCCGCGTTCACGCTTTTGCGCGCCTCCACCAGGTAGGCATCCACTACCTTCATCGCGAGGCGGACGCGCACTTCTGCCGCAGCCCGCCGCTCTGGGGTGTCCGCCTTGCGCGCTGCCTCCACGCGCGCCACCGTCTCAGCGCCCATCGCCTCGAAGGCGACCTGGATCGCGCGCCCCTTCGCTTCCCACTTGGCCCGCTCACCGTTCGCCGTTTGCTGCGCCAGCGCTTCGATCTCCGCCTTCAACCGCGCCTCCGTCGACGCGATGCGGTCCTTCAGCGCAGCGTCCACCGCGGCCTTGATCTCCACTTCTGCCTGACGCTGCACAGCCGCGATCCGGGGCGCGAGCGCCGCCTGCACCGCACCGGCACTCGCGTTCTTCCCCAGTCCCGCCACGATCGTCGAGGCCTCGGCGCTCAACTGCGCTTCGTACTCCGCCTTCTTCGTAGCCACGATGCCGTCGGCGATCGTCTGGGCCTCTACCTTGATATCGGCCTCTGCTTGCGTGCGCTTCTGGTCGACGACCACGTTGATGCTGGCGCGCACCTGGTCAGAGATCTCTTTCGACCGCTTGTCCCCTTCCGGCCCAAGCGCCGTTCCGACGGCGCGATAGGCCGCCTCCATCTCCACATTGATGTCTGTCAACTTCCCGACGAGGGCCACTGCCTGATCGACGGTCGGCGCAGCGCAGATCGCGGCCAGCGTCTCGTTCCCTCGACGTCGCATCGCCTCGGGGTCAGGCAGGGCGTATGTAATGCCCGCGTCCACCAGCGCGCGCTGAGCTGCGGGCTGCTTGGCGGCCACCGCGTCCACTGCAGCGAACAGCTCCCCGGCACGCCACCTCGATGTCGCACAGACCGCCTCCACCAACTCCGCCTGAGTCAGTACGCCTTTCGCCGCGTCCGGGATCACAATGCCCAGTGCCCCCGCGGTCTGTGCCGCACTTGGTTCGCGCTGCCACAGCAGGCCGGCCACGATCGCGAGGGCCAGCACAGGGGCCGCCCCAACCACTACCCACCGTCGCTGCAACAGTCGTCTCCGCATGGCTCCGCCTCAATCCTTCGCAAACCGCCGCAACGGGCGTGCTGAGCGTGCATCCAGAGTGCAGGATGCCAATCCCGTAAGTCCCACCCGATGGTCACATCCCGCAGGGGACGTTCGCCCGCCCCGGCCGGGGGGCGCGCTACCATCCCGCTCGGACGCGCGCTCTCCAGGAGGCCACCCCAGATGGCAGACGGACCCATCCAGAAGTTCCTCACTTCCCAGCGCATTCCCATCTCCTACTGGGACTGGGGTAACCAGGCGGCGCCGCCGCTGGTCCTCGTGCACGGCGGCAAGGACCACTCGCGTCAATGGGACCGCATCGCCGAGGCCCTCCGGGACACCTACCACGTGGTCGCGCTCGACCTGCGAGGGCACGGGGATTCAGGCTGGACGCCCGGAGGCACCTACGGGCTCCCGGACAACGCCATCGACGTCATCAAGGTCATCGAGGCGGTAGGCGCGCCCGCCCGCGTCCTCGCTCACTCCTACGGCGGCTCCGTCAGCCTCGTGGCAGCCGGCACGTACCCCGACCATTTCCTCAAGCTCGCCGTCATGGAGGGCACGCACTCCCTCAACCCGCGTGATGACAACGAGATGGGTCCGAAGTGGCTGCGCGCCTGGGGCGACCGCATCCGCTCGTATGAGGAGTCCACCCCTCGCGTCTACCCCACCATCGAGGCGGCCGCCGAGCGCATCGCGGAGGCCAACCCACGGCTCCCCGCTGACTTCGTGCCCCACCTCACCGCCTATGCCGCCAAGCCCGTCGAGGGCGGCTACGTCTGGAAGTACGACTGGTGGGTCAACGGCCGTACCTCCATGGAGATCCGCCGCGAAGAACTCCCCCGCTTCTGGCAGGCCGTCACCTGCCCCGTCCTGCACCTCTTCGCGCGCCACGGTCAGGCCAACCAGGTCCACGACGCCGAGAAGTACTTCCAGAACGCCCGCACCGACTACATCGAGGATGCCGGCCACTGGATGCACCACGACCAGCCGGAAGCCACCCTCGCGGCTCTGCGTCCCTTCTTTGCCGAGTAGCCCGAGACACCGTCGACATGAGCTGCTCACCTCAATGGTCGGGCCTGCGCACGCCGTGACGTCGAATTCAGCAAACACTTCGGCTGAGTAATCACCGCGCCACACCAGCAAGCACCTGGCAACCGATCGTCGTCCATCTGACCAAGCGACTCTGATGAGCCGCATGAGCCTCCGGACGTCGCCAGGTGCCTCGTCTCACAGGACAGGGCACTGACCCTCGATTGCCGTCCTACCAGAGTGCTGGTTGGCGTCCGTCGTAACGCAACATGCACCGCGATCCGCAAACTGGATCCGCGATCGCCGATCGTCTGACTAGCGAATCAGTTAACCGTCAGACACCGGCCCCTCAGCGACGCCTAACCTCAATGTGGCGGTCTTCGAAAGTGATGTGAGGCCATCGTGGCGCGATTCGTCGCCAGTCTTCGTCTCCGACTGGTGCTGCTGGTGCTCGTGGCACTTGTCCCTGCGGGCGTTCTGATCTTCAAGTCTGCCCAAAGCCGACGCACCGCAGACATCGAGCAGGTTCAGACGCACGCGCAGGAAGTCGCTCGGCTCTCGGCTCGTCAGTACGAACTGTCCATCGAAGCAACCGGGCAATTCCTGCTCCCCCTCGCAGAGGTGCTCTCGGCACAGTTCAAGCAGGCACAGACTGCACAGGCAGCACGGGCCGCTGGCGGGGGCGCTCCAGCGGCCACCGCTCCTGCCCCCGCAGCCACCACACCAACACCTGCTCCGACGCCCGTGGACGTCACTCAGTCAACTGGCGGACTCTCATGTCGCCGCTTTGTCACATCGCTGCTGCAGAACAACCCGCGGATATCCTTCCTCAGCATCGCGCTCCCAACCGGCCAACTGATCTGCACCAGCGGCACCGATAATCCGTCGAGTGATCCAGAGCCAGATCTCGTCCAGCGCATCGTCGATGCCCGCGGCTTCGTCGTCGGCCCCACTCGTGTGCAGCCGGGGAAACGCCCCACGATCCATGCGGGTTACCCCGTTGCAGGACTGGATGGCACTCCCGCCGCTGTCATCTACGTGGCACACGATCTCGATGTCCTCGGCGCGACACTCTCCGAGGCCCAGCTTCCAGTTGGCTCCTCCGCCACTTTGCTCAGCGCGACCGGTGACATCCTCGCGCGCTACCCACGCTCCGATCTGCCGCTCGAGTCCGGACCCCGATCGCTTGATGTCAGCTGGATGGCCGCTCAGCCGGACGCCTTCTCGTTCGAGACGACCGAGGGCGGGAGCCGCGTCCTGATGTCCGGCATCGGACTCGGCCCGTTTGGTGCGGGCGCGTCGGAAGC
>SCVR01000257.1 GCA_004296805.1 Dehalococcoidia bacterium | reverse complement strand
GGCGGCGGTGTTCCCGGAGCAGGTCGGCTGCCAGGAGAACATGACGGAACCCCTCCGCCTCCCCGACCACCCGCTGATGCACCAGACGATGCGCGACTGCCTCTTCGAGGCGATGGACGTCGAGGGCCTCAAGGGCATCCTCACGCGCGTCCGCGACGGCGAGATCCGCTACCACGCCCGCGAGACCGTCGAGCCCTCGGTCATGGCGCACGAGATCATCAACGGCCGCCCGTACACCTTCCTCGACGACGCACCGCTCGAGGAGCGCCGCACGCGCGCCGTGAGCCTGCGTCGAGGGCTGCCGGCGAACGAGCGCGACCTCGGTGCGCTCGACCCGGAGGCGATCGAGCGCGTGGCGGACGAGGCGTGGCCGGACCCGCGAGACGCCGAGGAGACACACGACGCGCTCATGGGCCTCGTCGCTGTCACCGATGAGACCGTCGAGGACTGGGCGGACTGGCTCGCGGAACTCGTCTCGCAGAAACGCGCCGCGTCACTCGATACCGCACGCGGGCGGGTCTGGTTCGCGTCCGAACACCTCGAGGCAGTGCGGCTGCTCTACCCCGAGGCTGAGTCGCTCGTGCTCGATGTCCCGGCGGCCGCGCTGCTCCCGGTCGAGCATCGCGAGGGCGCACGCATGCTGCTGCTGCGCGGGCACGCGGAGGCGATCGGCGTGGCGACGGCCTCGATGTTCGCGACACGGTCGGCGCTTGCCGAACAGGACGTGGTGCACGGGCTGACGATGGTGGAGGCGCAGGGCTTCGTGCTGCGCGGCCACTACACGCCGGGCGTGCGCGAGGACGAGTGGTGCGACCGCCGCCTGCTCGCGCGCATCCACCGCTACACCCTCGACCGTCTCCGCCGCGAGATCGACCCGGTGTCGAAGCAGGACTACATGCGCTTCCTGCTGCGCTGGCAGCACCTCGACCCGCGCACGCTCGTAGAGGGCCGCGGCGGCCTGCGCGCGCTGATCACGCGCCTCCAGGGCTTCGAGGCCCCGGCAAGCACGTGGGAGGGCGAACTGCTGCGCGCGCGCATGAAGGAGTACCACGCCTCCTGGCTGGACGAACTCTGCCTCGCCGGCGAAGTCACGTGGGCGCGGCTCACGCCTCGCAAGGCGAACCCGGACGGCCCGCATCTCCTCGGTACCGCGGCGACGAGGGCGACCCCCGTGACGCTCGCGCTGCGGCCGGACATGCCGGCACTCCTCGCGGCCACTCGCCACTACGCACCCGCCGAGGCCCCCGACCCCGCGGGCGGCGCGGCCGGCGAGGTGATCGCGCTGCTACGCGACAAGGGCGCGCTGTTCTTCAGTGAGATCGTTACCGGCACGCGTCGCCTCGTCACGGACGTCGAGGACGGCATGCGCTCGCTGATCGCGGCGGGCCTGCTCGCCTCGGATGGCTTCCAGGGGCTGCGCGAGATCGCGGGCGGGCGACGTCGCAATGGTCGAGGCGACGGGCGACGTGGCGGGAACTACCTGCGCGGTGGCCTCTTCGCTGGCGGCGGCCCCCCGGGCCGCTGGGCCGTCGTCCAGACCCCCGAGGTCGACCCCACCGACGAGGACGCCCTCGCCGAGCAGATCGCGCGCGTGCTCCTCGACCGTTACGGGGTGCTCTTCCGCGACGTAACCTCGCGCGAGCCGATGACGATCCCGTGGCGCCTCGTGATGAAGGCGCTCCGCCGCCTCGAAGCGCGCGGGGTGGTGCGCGGCGGCCGCTTCGTGATGGGTGTGGCCGGTGAGCAGTTCGCCCACCCCGAGGCGATCCCCCTGCTCCGCGCCATCCGCAACGAACCCCTCGACGGCATCCCCGTCACCGTCGCCTCGACCGACCCGGCAAACCTCACCGGCCTGCTCTTCGGCAACCGCGTCCCCGCCCAGCGCGGCCGCGCCGTCACGTTCATCGATGGGTTGCCCGCGGAGATCGCGGCGCCGGTGGGGGCGTCGAGGTAGCTACTCCCCCGGGGGCGTGGCACTCGCGACGATGCCCATGAGGTTGCCTGAGGGGTCCTTAAACTGCGCCATGGTGACGGCGCCGGGGATGACGGTCACTGGCATCACCTGCGTGCCGCCG
>SCVR01000256.1 GCA_004296805.1 Dehalococcoidia bacterium | reverse complement strand
TCCTCGGTTGCCACCCACTTCGCGACCGACTCGATTTGAGCGCGATCGACGGAGACGCCGTCCTCACAACGGACGAGGTTCTCCAGCAGGATGCGGTGCGTGAACGGGAGTGCGTCGAGGTTCGCCCCCAGCGCCGCCGCTGCCTTGTCCAACCGGTAGATGGTGTACGACTGCCCGCCCACGGCGAGGGTGTCGCGCGCACCGAAACTGTTCAGGGACATCCCTGATCCTTTCGAAGCGCACGCCCCGGTGAGGCGCCGGGGAGCGCATGGCTGAGCCGAAGTGCGACCTCAATGGCAGGGCGCATGGTACGCCAGCGCGTCACCTGCGGACAGATTCCGCGCGGCGTACCTCGATCTACGGCGGGGGGCTACTGGACGGTCAGGGTGCCCTTCATACCCGCCTCCTTGTGCCCGGGGACGGTGCAGAAGAACTCGTACGTGCCCGCGGTGGCGGCCTTCATACGGACCGCCCCCGCCTCGCCGGCCTTGAGGTGGGCGTGCACGTCGTTGCCGTTCTTCGTGACCTCGGTGTCCTTGCCGCCGACGCGAAGCGCCTTGTCGCCCGGAAGTTTGGCGATAGAGAAGTCGTGCTCAATCGAGCCCTTGTTGTTCAGGGCCACTTCCAGAACATCGCCCGCCTTCGACGTGAGGGCGGTGGTGCTGAACTTCAGGTCGGTCATGTCGATGGACGCTGAGGACGTCGCGGCGCCGGTGAAGAGCCCGGAAGCCGCCGGCTTGGCGTCCGCGTCAGTCTTCGCGGGCTTGGACTCGCTGCTCCCACCGCAGGCGACCAGGGCCAGGGCTACGGAGGCGGCAGCAGCGATGCCAAAGGCACGGGTGATCCGGGGCAAATCAGGGCTCCATTCACGCAACAGGTTGGGCGGCGAGCCGTCGCGGCGGGGCCTCGAAGGTGGTCTGAGGACCGGCGCGTTGGATTCGTTGGGTCGATCGTAGGGCGCTTGGTGGATTCAGCGAAGGCGTCTCGCGCTTGTCTGGAACACGAGGCGCGGTCTAGCATGGCCGTTCCGGGCAGGCCCGCCGGGCGGTTAGCTCAGTTGGTACGAGCGCTCGCTTCACACGCGAGAGGTCATTGGTTCGAGTCCAATACCGCCCACCATCGAGCCAACCGGTGTACCGCACGCCGAAGTGGCGGAACAGGCAGACGCGCTACGTTCAGGGCGTAGTGAGCAATTGCTCGTGCGAGTTCAAATCTCGCCTTCGGCACCAAGTCCCATGCACGGACCGGACGGCGGCGTCCACCTCGTGCGCTCGTAGCTCAGGGGATAGAGCGCTGCCCTGCGGAGGCAGAGGCCGGAGGTTCGAATCCTCCCGGGCGCACCACTTTCTTCTCGCGCCTTCGGCGCCTTCTGACCTCCCTCGCACCACCTCCTCATCCTCGCTGCCGCTTCTCGCGCCTGACGCGGGCCGGGCACGCGTAGGATCGAAGGCATGACCGACGAGTCCGTCCTCTACCAGGTGCGTTCGCTGCCCGAGAGCCCGGGCGTCTACATCATGCGTGACGCCCGAGGCGACGTGATCTACATCGGCAAGGCGCGCCGGCTGCGCGATCGAGTGCGGTCCTATTTCGGATCGTCGCGTTCGCTGGAGCCGAAGGTGCGGTACCTGGCGGAGGCAGCGCGGGTCATCGAGCATGTCGTGACCCGCAACGAGGCGGAGGCGCTGCACCTCGAGGCGACGCTGGTGAAACGCTACCAGCCTCCGCACAACGTGCGCCTGAAGGATGACAAGCACTACCCATACCTGAAAGTGGACGTGCAGCATCCATGGCCGCGCGTGACGATCACACGCCGCGTCGCGAACGATGGTGCCCGCTACTTCGGCCCGTACGCGTCGGCGGGGTCGGTACGGCGCACGCTGGACGTGGTGAAAAAGCTGTTCCCGTGGCGCTCCTGTACGAAGGAGATCACGGGAGACGATCCACGGCCGTGCCTCGACTACTTCATCAAGCGGTGTATCGCACCGTGTACCTCCTACTGCACGAAGGAGGAGTACGACGCGGTGATTGCGGAGACGATCCTCTTCCTGGAGGGGCGCTCTGCCGAGGTGCTGAAGCACACTCGCGCGGAGATGGAGCGCGCCGCCGCCAACCTCGAGTTCGAGCGGGCGGCGCGACTGCGCGACCAGGTGGCAGCGATCCAGCGTGTGACCGAGCGCCAGCAGATGGCGACGACGACGAACCTCGACGCGGACGTGTTCGCCCTCGCCCGCGCGGAGGACGAGGCGTGTGTGCAGGTGTTCTTCGTGCGCGGGACGGTCGTTGCCGACACGGACTCGTTCATGCTCGACGGCACACAGGACACCTCCGACGCGGACGTGCTGTCGGCGTTCCTCGCGCAGTTCTACGCGGACGCGACGTACGTGCCTCGCGTGGTGCTGCTCCCGTTCGAGCCCGCCGACCGCGAAGACCTCGAAGTGGTCATGCGGGAACGACGCGGGGGGGCGGTGGAGATCGCGGTGCCGGTACGCGGCGAGCGGCGCGGGCTCGTGCAGACGGCGGAGGAAAACGCGCGCGAGAGCCTGCGGATGCACCACGCCCGTTGGGTGGTGGACCGGGACAAGACCGAATCTGCCCTGAATCTGCTCGCGGACGAACTCGACCTCCCAACGCCTCCGCATCGCATCGAGTGTTATGACATCTCGACCATCCAGGGCACCAGCACCGTGGCGTCGATGGTGGTGTTCCTCGACGGGCGACCGGCGAACCAGCAGTACCGGCGCTTCCGCATCAAGACGGTGCAGGGGCAGGACGACTTCGCCTCCATGAAGGAGGTGCTGACGCGACGGTTCAAGCGGATCGCAGAGCGACGACGCGCGGAACTCGGCGCTACTGACGCTGCCGAGGC
>SCVR01000029.1 GCA_004296805.1 Dehalococcoidia bacterium | reverse complement strand
TGCCCATCTGGACGGGACCAGTGAGTGCCTCGGCGAAGATCCGGACACGCTCGACCAGCAAGCCGTTCATCTTCATCACCACAATGACGGCGAACTTCACGGGCCGTCCGGTGGGGGCGAAGCCTCGCAGGGGGCCGAGGTGGGTGCCCTGCCAGTCGAGGATCAGGCAGACCTTGGGGCCCTCCACGATGACGTCATCGAGCGTGACGGTCGCGTCCGGGAAGGCGACTGACATCTCCTCGAAGCGCAGCCGGAGCGCGGCGAGATCCTGATCCCCCATACCAGACTCCGAGGTGAGGGCGGGTGACGCGACCTCGTCGAGTGCCGCGAGGAGGCCGACCTCGTCGATGCGACGCATCCAGAAGTCCGCGAGGGCGTGGTAGTCCAGGTTCATGAGGGAAGTATCGGCGGAACCCTATCGGCGCGTAGAACCGGGGGCGGGGAGCCAGTGCTCCGACCAGTTCGCGAGCGCCTGGATGACGGGGGCCAGCGCCTCACCTCGGGCCGTCAGGCGGTACTCGACCCGGACGGGTGTCTCCGGGTGAACCGTCCGCACCACGATCTCCTCGGCCTCGAGTTCCTTCAGCCGCTCTGAGAGCAGCCGATCGCTGAGGCCGGGGATGGTCTGCGCGATGTCGGTGAAACGCGTGTGGCCAGCGAGCAAGGCGCGCAGGATCGCGCCTGTCCAACGCCGTCCGATCACCTCGATCGCGTGGTGGTATCGCGGACAGAACGGCGCCAGCGGCTCGGGGTCGGCCATGGCCGCACTATACGCTGAAACCCCTGCCGCGACGCGAGCGCTCGGCGCGCTTCCGCGCCACCACCGCCATGATGACCATGACCGCAAGACGCGTGGCGAGCACCCAGAGCATGCGGCTCGGACGGCCGGAAGCACGCCGGGGTTCCCCGGCATCTCCGTGACCAGCATCACGCTGGTGGCGACGCCATCGATCACCCCGGGCGCTCCTCCGGCCGTATTGCCGCGCGGAGATTCCGTGGAGGCGGTCCCGCAGCGCGGCCAGGTGTTCATGCACTTCCTCGGGCCATTGGGACGGGTGTCCGGCGTCCTCGAACAGGGCGTCGAAGTCATCGCGGGTGAAGGGCCGGCGGGCGCTGCGCGAGGACTCTCGTCCGTCCCCTCGCGAGCCGTCGAGGTAGGAGGCGACCCAGCGGGCAACGTCATCGGCGAGGTCGTGCGAGTCGGGCTCGTCGAAGCGATCGGAGCGATCGGAGCGATCGGTGTCGGGCTGCGAGTGCCAGCGGTATCGGCGTCGGGACATGGTCGGCTCCCTGGGGGTTGGAGGGTTAGAACCCGCGGATGACGGAGGCGTCCAGGCGTGCCGCGACATCGAGGGTGCGGGCGCGCTGGAGGTCGCGGTCGAACTCGCGGAAGGTGGGGGCGCCGGGGCGAGTGGAGCGCAGGAGGCGGAGGTAGGCGGTGCTGTCGGTGAGGCGTCGGGTCATCTGATGTCTCTCTTCGTCTGGTTGACTTCGTTGTGACGTCACTATGACGTCACACGCACTACCTGTCAATCCCCTGCCGCGGGGAATCCGGAATTTCCGCGGCTGATTTGTGAGCGGTTGAGCCGTGGACGAAGATCGCGGCATGAGAGCCGTCATCTGCCGCGAATGGGGCCCGGTCACCTCACTGAGGGTGGAGGAGATGGCGTCGCCGCCGCTCCCTCCCGACAGCGTGCGGATTGAGGTCCACGCCGCGGGCGTGAACTTCGCGGACACGCTGATCGTCCAGGGGCAGTACCAGGAACGCCCGCCATTCCCCTTCTCCCCGGGGATGGAGGTGTCCGGCGTCGTGACTGAGGTGGCGCCGGAGGTGCGCAACCTCCAGGTCGGGCAGCGCGTCCTCGCCTTCCTCGACTACGGCGGGTTCGCGGAGGAGGTGACCGCGCGGGCGATCGACGTGACGCCGATGCCGGATTCGATGACCTTCGCGGTCGCGGCAGCGTTCCCGGTCGTCTACGTGACGTCCCACCTTGCGCTGCGCGACCGGGCCCGGTTGCAGCAGGGCGAGGTGCTGCTGGTGCATGGGGCCTCGGGGGGCGTGGGGCTGACGGCGGTCGAGATCGGCCACGCAGTCGGGGCTACGGTGATCGCGACCGCGTCCACGCAGGACAAGTTGGCGCTGGCGCTCGAACACGGGGCGAAGTACGTGGTGCTGTCGAGCGACGAGGCGCATGTGCGGACGCAGGTGCAGGCACTGACAGGCGGCATCGACGTCGCGTATGACCCGGTGGGTGGCGAGATGTTTGCCGCTTCGCTCCACCTCATCCGCCCGCAGGGACGGATCGTCATCATCGGCTTCGCGAGCGGGACGGTGCCGCAGATCCCGGCGAACCATCTGCTGGTGAAGGACGCCTCGGCGATCGGCTTCTCGCTCGGGCAGACGCGGCGGAACCGCCCGGACGAGGTGCGCGCGGCGCTGGGCGAACTGTGCCGTTGGTACGACGAAGGCCGCATCCGGCCCCACGTCTCGCAGGAGTTTCCCCTCGATGACGCGGTGGATGCGCTCGTGGCGATCCAGCAGCGGCGTGTCGCGGGAAAGGCAATCATCCGGATGCGGGACACCGAATGAGCCGCGTCGCGATCATCGGCAGCGGCGCAGTCGGCTGCTACTACGGGGCGCGCCTCGCGGAGGCGGGGCACGAGGTGCACTTCCTCATGCGCCGCGACTACGAGGCGGTGGCGTCCGGCGGGCTGCACGTCGTGAGCAAGGATGGCGACATCCACCTCGACCGCC
>SCVR01000255.1 GCA_004296805.1 Dehalococcoidia bacterium | reverse complement strand
CACCGATGACCCAGTTGAGGCCGCTACGCTGATCAGCGGCGCAGCGCAGTCACGCTTCGGACTGCGGCAGGGACCCCCGCCGCGTCTTCGCCGAAGATGGTGGTTGCGCGAGCAGTAGGAAGTCCCGCGTCCTTCGTCCTGTGTCGGGCGAAGTACGCATTCGACGTATTCCCCGCCTCTGATCGGCACGCCTAGAGTCGGCCCGTCCGGCCCTCGCGTGGTGTGCTGAAGTAGGGGTGCCGTGGAAACGACTGCTGCAGCCCTCGATGGCCTGCGAGTACTCGAGGTCAGCGCGCGTACCTCGGCAGCATTCGCGGGGCGGCTCTTCGCGGACTCCGGCGCTTCGGTGACGGTTGCGCGCGTGCCGACCGATATCCCTACGAGTGAGCATCTGGGGATGTACCTCGACCGCGGGAAGCAAGGCGTCGAATTCGACGTGTCCGCTGGCAAAGCGTCCGCCGAGATTGCCAGGATCGCACAGGAGCACGACCTGCTCGTCACAGACCTCGACCCTCGCGAGATTGAGCGGCTGGGCCTGAATTCAGTGTCGGGCGGGCGATTGCGCGCACGGCTGCTGATCACGCCATTCGGGATGTCTGGGCCGTACCGCGACCGACCCGCAACGCCCGCGACGATCCTCGCGTTGAGCGGGCACACGTTCCTCCTGGGAGAGCCGGGGCAGGCTCCCCTCACGCTGCCCGGGGACTACGTGGGGTATCAGTCGGCGCTCTACGGGTACTCGGCGGCACTGGCTGCGTTGCTTGAGGCGCGACGTGCCCGTCGTACCGAGCCGCGCACAGTCGAGGTGAGCGAACTGGAGGCGCTAGCCTCGCTGCACCAGCACACGACCGTGAACTACACGTACTCGGGACACATCCGAGTCCGGAAGGGCAATCGTTGGGATGGGATCCATCCGATCACGATCCTTCCCTGTGCGGACGGTTGGTTCGGGATGTGCATCGTCGCGACGTTCTGGGAGAACTTCGCGAAGTGGCTAGGCCCTCAGTGGTTGAGCGACCCGCGGTTCTCGCTGGCCCCCGAGCGTATCGAGCACGCTTCGGAACTCGACGAGGAGATCAAGACGGCAATCGCGCCGCACACGAAGGTGGCGTTGCAGGAAGAGGGCCAGGGACGCCGCCGTGTGCCAGTGGGCGCGGTCCGGACGCCGGCCGAGATCCTTGTCGACCCGCAGCTCATCGAGCGCGAATTCTGGGGCAGCGAGGTGACGGGCGGGCGGCCCGTGCTGTTCCCCACGCGCCCGTTCCGCTTCGTGGGTGAAGTTGAGGCCCGCGCTGGGACCTCGGCTCCGGCAGAGGGGCGATCCTGATGGCTGACGGGCCGCTCAACGGGATCCGCGTGATGGACCTGACCCGCGTATGGGCGGGACCGCTGGGTGGACGCATCCTCGCGGACCTCGGCGCAGACGTGATCAAGGTGGAGGCGCCGAACGGACGCGGTGCTGCGCGCGGGGCCACGCGCGGTGGGCAGTTCGCCGCCGGAGACCCGGGCGACCGGCCGTGGAACCGGCAGGGCTCGTTCAACAAGTTGAACCGGAACCGCCGCAGTTTCGTGCTCGACCTCAAGAAGCCGAGGGCTCACGAGTTGTTCCTCGAACTGGTCGCGAAGAGCGACGTGGTAATGGAGAACTTCAGCGCCGGGACGATGGACGACCTCGGGCTCGGCTATGAGGCGCTGTCTGCGGCGAACCCGACGATCGTGTACCTCTCGATGCCGGGCTACGGCCTCACGGGCCCGTATCGCGACTACGTGGCGTACGGGCCGAGCATCGAGCCGATGACCGGGCTCGCACACCTGCTGGGGTACGGCGACGGTACGCCACGCGTCACCTCGATCGCGCTGCCCGACGCGACTGCGGGCACAGTGGCGGCCTCTGCGGTGATGACGGCGCTCTGGCGTCGGGAGATGACCGGGCGTGGGGCCTTCATCGACCTCTCGCAGCACGAAGGGTTCATCCCGTTCTTCGCGGGCGAATTGGTGGCCCACCAGATCGAGCCTGACTTGCCACCGATATCGAGCAACCGGCACCGCTTGTACGCACCGCACAACGTCTACCGATGTGCGGGAGGTGACGACTGGATCGCGATCTCGGCGCGCACCGAACGCGAGTGGCAGGCCCTGACGCATTTCGCCGGGCAGGGCTGGGCTCAGGATCCTCGCTTCGCAACTGCGGCTGCGCGGCAGCAGAACGAGGAGGTGCTGGACGCAGCGATTGGGGCATGGACGGCGAACCTCGAGAAGATAGAGCTCGCCTCGATGCTGCAGGACGCGGGCGTGCCGGCAGGTGCTGTGGTGAACGCGCCGGAGTTGTTGTCCGAGCCGCATCTTCACGCGCGCGGCTTCTTCGTCGAGCTTGACCACCCGGACGTGTGGCCCGTGTCGTATCCGGGGACGCCCGTGCGGATCGACGGGGTGGGGGCAAGTGGTTGGACGGTGGCACCTACCCTCGGACAGCACAACGAGGCCATCCTGGGGGAGTTGCTTGGCCTCTCCGCCAGCGAGATCGCGGATCTGTATACCGCGGGTGTGACGGCCGATCGCCCACCCGCGTGACTGGGAGGCTGCATGTCTTGGGAGCCTGAGGTTGAGGACATCGTCCGTCGCCGCGAGTTGGGCGGCCAGATGGGCGGCCCGGAACTCATCGCACAGCACCACGCGGACGGGAAGCTCACCGTGCGTGAGCGGATCGACCTGTTGATCGACCCAGGTTCGTTCAATGAGCAGGGGCGCCTCGCCGGGGTCGGCGTGTACGAGGACGGACGCCTGGCGCAGTTCTTCCCGTCAGGCACCGTGGTGGGTGCCGCGAGGATCGACGGGCGCCGCGTGATCATCAGCGGCTCCGACTTCACGGCCCGACGTGCGCCGGCGGTGGCCGGTCGCCAGCGGAACAAGGGTACGTACGCCGAGGAGATGGCGATCGAGATGAAGGTCCCCTTCATCCGGCTGATCGATGCGTTCGGTGCCAGCATCCGTGCGGTAGCCACGATGGGCCGCACGTACATCCCGGAGATGCGTGACTACTGGATGATCCACGAGTTGATGGGGGAAGTGCCCGTCGTCTCGGCCGCACTCGGCTCAGTGGCCGGCGCGCCTGCGGCGCATGCGGCGGCAACCCACTTCACCGTGATGGTCCGTGGCACGGCGCAGGTGTTCGCAGCCGGACCACCGGTGGTGCAGCGCGCCCTCGGCCGTGACATCACCAAGGAAGAGTTGGGTGGGGCAGATGTCCACGCCCGCGGGAGCGGCCTTGCCGATAACGAGGCGGAGACCGAGGCGGACGCCCTTCACCAGGTGCGCCAGTTCCTTTCGTACCTGCCGAGCAACGTCTACAGGGTGCCGCCAGTGGTCCCCTGCTCCGACCCCGTCGACCGAAAGGACGAGGCGCTGCTCTCGTTGATCCCGCGAGATCGGCGTCGTCCGTATGACACGCGGAAGATGCTGTCCCACATCGCGGACGAGGGGAGCCTCTTCGAGATGGGGAGGTACTACGGGGGCTCCGTGGTGACGATGTTTGGCCGGTTGGACGGACATCCGGTTGGGATCATTGCGAACGACCCACGGGTGCTCGGCGGCTCGATGGATGCGGCCGCCGCCGAGAAGTTCACGAAGTTCGTGGACCTCTGCGACACGTTCCATGTGCCGCTGGCGAACTTCGTCGACCAGCCAGGGTTCATGATCGGGCCAGGTGCGGAGCAGGCGGGCACGCTGAAGAAAGGTGTGCGGGCGCTAGCGGCGATCTACGATTCCACGATCCCGTGGGCAACGATCATTGTGCGTCGTGCCTACGGCGTCGCGGGTGCGGCACACCAGAGCCATCGCCGGCATGCATTCCGCATGGCGTGGCCCTCTGCCGAGTGGGGTTCGATCCCGATCGAGGGCGGCGTTGCTGCGGCATATCGCCGTCAGATCGAGAACGCGGCCGACCCGGACGCCGAGCGGAAGCGCATCGAGGACGAGTTGATCCAGTCGCGCAACCCGATCAAGACGGCTGAGGCGTTCGACATTGAGAACCTGATCGACCCGCGAGAAACGCGTCCCATCCTGATCGAGTGGGTGCATGACGCGTACGAGCGGTTGCCACTGCTGGTCGGCAAGCGGCTCCACCACATGC
>SCVR01000028.1 GCA_004296805.1 Dehalococcoidia bacterium | reverse complement strand
TCACGCCGAGCGAGGATTGAAACGAGGGCAGCCCGTTCGCGCCCATCCACCTCAGCCGTCGCGCTCGGTTGTCACGCCGAGCGAGGATTGAAACCTGATCTCGTCCACGGTCAGCGGGCGGGGGAACACGCCGAGTCGCGCTCGGTTGTCACGCCGAGCGAGGATTGAAACGTTCGCCCCGCAGCAGGTGCAGGGCGAGACGGCCCGGATGGTCGCGCTCGGTTGTCACGCCGAGCGAGGATTGAAACCGCGCCTGCCTCGAGCTCGCGGACCGCAACGAGCCGGTCGCGCTCGGTTGTCACGCCGAGCGAGGATTGAAACGCAAACTCACGGCTTGGCGAGACGCTGCTGATGGCGCGTCGCGCTCGGTTGTCACGCCGAGCGAGGATTGAAACTCGTCGTACAGCCACGAGTCCTCGGGCGGGGCGACGGTCGCGCTCGGTTGTCACGCCGAGCGAGGATTGAAACTTTGGTGCCGGGGCATCCATGCTGGTGCTGAGGGTGGTCGCGCTCGGTTGTCACGCCGAGCGAGGATTGAAACGTGGAGAGTGTGATCGCGGCGCGACGGCCCCACGGCGTCGCGCTCGGTTGTCACGCCGAGCGAGGATTGAAACGGTAGCGGTTCGTTCTCGTCGTACAGCCACGAGTCGTCGCGCTCGGTTGTCACGCCGAGCGAGGATTGAAACGATGCCGCTGGCCTCGAACAGTTTGAGGATGGTGAGTGTCGCGCTCGGTTGTCACGCCGAGCGAGGATTGAAACATGGAGAATCGTGGCCTCACGCTGTTCGGCGGCGTCGCGCTCGGTTGTCACGCCGAGCGAGGATTGAAACCAGATCGCCGACGTGATCAGGTCGCCCGTGCTCCGGTCGCGCTCGGTTGTCACGCCGAGCGAGGATTGAAACCGCCAGACATCGGGACACCGGCACATCGCTGGCGTCGCGCTCGGTTGTGCCGTGACAACTGGCTCGTGCATTGAGCTTCTTCCGGCATGGTGTCACGGGCGGAGGCGGCCCTTGCCGCATGGGCACCACGCACCCGCGAGGAAGTCGTTACGCGTCCGGGTGGTGTCGCGCCGTAGCCGGCCGCGACGCAGACCCGAACGGAGCCCGATGTGCCGCGTTCAATATCGATGGGACGGCGTCAGACAATGGTCCCCCTGGGGGACTAGGATGGGATCAAACAGGGACGCGGTGGTCGAGTGCGCACCTCGATCGTTTGGTGGCGCAGCCTCTCGATCGGTCTGAGCCGAGGCAGCTCATGCGTCGTTGGGGTCGTTGGGGAGGGAGGGCGAATGCCCGTGCCGGACCGCGAACGCTCATTTCCGATGACGCAGTCGGTCGCCGCCACGAGCACATGGGGACAAACTTGTCCGTTCGCAGGCGACTGATGACCTCTTGCCGCCCGGAAGAGATCGCGCCGTCGCAGGTCGCTGATGAGCCGGCTCACGACCGACGCGTGCCAGCGGTCGAACCGCCGCTTCCCGCATGGCTAGTCCTCGGTGCGGCTGCAGCCTGGCGCCTACTGACGATCGCCCTGGTACTCGCATTGATTGTCCTGCTTGCGAGTCGCCTGCGCGTAGTGCTATTGCCGGTCTTCTTCGCCGTACTATTGGCCACGTTGATCGTCCCACCCGTGAAATGGCTGGAGCGGCATGGCGTGCCCCATCGGCTCGCCGCCTGGTGTGTGCTGTCTGTCACTGCCACCCTGACCGTGCTGTTGGTCACACTGCTGTCAACCGCACTCATCGACGAAGCAGGGGCGCTGCGGTCGACGCTCGCAGGCGGTGTGGACCGGATCGCCCGCTGGTTCGTCGATGGGCCGCTGCACTTGCAGCAGTCCCAGGTCGACGGTTACGTCTCCCAAATCCGCGCTGAGTTTCGCGCGAACGGCAGCCGCCTGCTCCACGGCGCCGTGAACACGGCACCCCTCGCGATCGAGGTCTCGGTAGGAGCGCTGCTGACCGTCGTCCTGGCATTCTTTTTCGTCCATGACGGCGAGCGCATCGTGAAGGCGGGGATCGACCTGGCTCCGCCCGGCCGCCGCCCCCTGCTGGGTGAACTGGCCCGCCGCGTATGGCTCACCCTCACGAGTTACGGACGCGGCACGGTCGCCAACGGCGCGGTAAACGCCGCCTTGATGGCACTCGGACTCACGCTGATTGGCGTCCCGCTCGTGGTGCCCATCGCGGCACTCACACTGCTCGGCGGGTTTGTGCCGGTCCTGGGAGCATTTGCCTCAGGCGGGATTGCAGCGGTGATCGCCCTGGCGGAAAACGGGCCGCGCGCCGCGTTGCTCGTCGTCGTACTCACGACCGTGATCCACACCGTCGAAGGCTACCTCGTCGGCCCGCTGGTACTCGGGCGCGCGGTACATCTCAACCCCCTGGCCGTGCTGTTTGCCGTCGCGGTGGGCTCGACGGTGGCAGGCGTCATGGGCGCGATCATCGCCGTTCCGCTGACCGCTGCCGCGGTCAGCGCCCTGGCTGCCTTCCGTGAGCACTCCCGGACACCAGTATCGTCGGGCCACTCGCCCCCGTCGCTCACAGACGGCACCACAGACATCTATGGGTGACCGGCCAGAGCTCACCGTCCACGCTGATCGTGTGCCAGCGACTGGGACACATGGCCATCTAGGCCGAAGTACGCAGGACGCGCGCGACTCGCACCGGCTGGTGATAGGCCAACCGATGCGAGTCCGCAGACGTCCTCGCTACCTGGCGCTGTCCGTCGCACCGGGTGCATCGGGCTGGTCAGCCGTGTCCTCAGTCTGGCTCTCAGCCTGGCCCTCGGCCTGATCCCCGTCCTCACACTCCTGCTCCACGTTGTCCGTGTCAGCAGCGCCGGTTGCCTCCGTCGGCAGGCCGGCGCCCTCCGGCGTTTGCTGCTCATCGGCGCACGCCGTAGCCGTCGCCTGCCCTCCGTTCGCGGACGCCTGCCGTGCAACGAGTGTGCCGCCCGTCGCCGCCAGGCTGAGCAACGCGAAGGCGGCGACCGGGAGAAACAGCCGCCGCTCCAAGATCCGTACTTTCATCTCGACTGGATCCTTCCATGCACTCCAACTGAGGAGGCATGCGATCAGCGTGCACCCTCCACCTAAGCGACAGATGAGTGGACGCTGAAGCACCATCGGGCCGGCGGGCCTTAGCTCGCCCCACCGGATGGCAGGCGGATTTCCACGGCCGTCCCCGTTCCGCGTGCCGTACCGGCAATCTGCACAGCCCCCCCGTGCGCCTGCGTGATCGCTTCGACAATGGCGAGCCCAAGGCCGCTGCCACCGCGCCCGCCAGAGTCGTCGCCGCGTCGAAAGCGCTGAAGCACCGTCGGGAGGAGTCCGGGCGGAATACCGGGTCCGTCGTCCTCGATGCGGAGCACCGTCTCTCCATCGCGTGCCTCCACGGAGACGACCACCGCCACACGCGGCCCCGCGTGCGTCGCGGCATTCTCCAGCAGGTTCGACAGTGCCCGGGCAAGTAGCTCGACGTCACCACGCACCATCACTGGCTCGGCGGGTGTCACGACAGAGACGTGTGCGTCCGGATGTTCCTCGCGGAACGTCTCGGCGATGGCTTCGCTGAGCACGCACAGGTCAACCGCCTCGAACTGGCTGGTGACCGCGTCCGCGTCAAGCCTCGCGAGCAGTAACAACTGCCGCGTGAGCCGTGTCAGGCGGTGCGCCTGGAGACGCACCGCCTCCAGGGCCGCGCGATACTCGTCCGCCGAGCGTGTCTGCTGGAGGGTCACCTCGATGCTGGTCGCAATCGCCGTCAGCGGGGTCCGTAACTCGTGCGACGCGTCCGCCGTGAATCGACGCTCGCGGTCGAGTGTGTCTGCTAGCCGCCCGATCATCGTGTTGAACGTGGCCGCAAGGTCGCCAACCTCGTCATGGCTCCCGACCGGTGGCATCCGCTGCCGGAGGTCACCGGCCGCGATCCGTTGCGCAGTCGCCGTAATGGCAGCCACCGGACGCAGCGCGCTCCGCGCGATCAGGAACCCGCTCACGCCAAGCACAATGCCCGTGAGGGGCACGGCCACGATCAGGATGAACCGCAGGATCGCCAGCGGTTCAGCCACCTGGCCCAGCTCAATGCCAGTGACCAGGACACCGCCCACTGCTCCGTCTCGCTGGAGAGGGTGTGCCAGCAGGCGGAATCGCTCCTCGTTGGCCATGTTGACCGAGCGCAGCAGTTCCGACCGCTGCTGGATGGCGGCCTGAACCAGTTCGTGCTCTCCGGCGGCGCTCGCAGCGGCTGGAGAGCCATCCGCGAGCAACTGTCCACTGGATGAGTACAGGCGAAGGACGGCGGCACCCTCCACCCGCTCGCGCACTACTTCCGGACGGAAGGCGAGCGCCGGCGGAGCACTAGCGGTGTCCACGAAGTTCAGGTTCGCCGCGGCACGCAGGCGCAGCGTGTCGTCCAGATTGTCCGAAAGCTGCCGCGCAAACGTCGTATAGACAGCCAGCGACATGGCGACGAGCAACGTCGTCGACACGACCAGGATCGTCAGCGCGATCCGGGCGCGGATCGGCAGGCTACGGATCCGGTGCATCAAGACGATATCCCGCACCGCGGACCGTCTGGATCAGCGGATGTCCGAATGGCGCGTCCACCTTCTTACGGAGCGCATAGATGAACACTTCGATGAAATTGGACTCCGCCTCAAGGTCGAAGTTCCACACATGCTCCGCAATCATTGTCTTCGTGACTACCCGCCCGGCGTTGCGTACCAAGTACTCCAGCAGCGCAAACTCCTTGGCAGTCAGGCGGATCTCCTGTTCCGCCCGCGTGACGCGCTTGGCAGCCGGATCAAGTATCAGGTCGCCTGCCCGCAAGAGTGGCGCCGCGGCAACGCCTCGGCGAAGCAATGCACGTACGCGCGCGAGCAGCTCGACGAAGGCAAACGGCTTGACGAGGTAGTCTTCCGCACCCGCATCAAGACCCGTCACGCGGTCGGCGACGGTATCGCGGGCGGTCAGGAAGAGGATCGGCGGGCCGGGACGCCGTTCAGCACGAATACGCCGACAGACCTCAAATCCGTCGATGCGAGGCATACTGACGTCGAGGACGATCACATCGTAGTCTACGGTTGATGCCGCAAGCAGCGCCTGCTCACCGTCCGCGACTACGTCGACTGCGTATCCTGCTTCGCGGAGACCGCGGGAGACGAATTCCCGGATTGTGCTCTCATCTTCGGCAAAGAGGATCCTCATTCGTTAATCGTACGGCGACCGCCTGAGCAACAGGTGAGGCGGGTTACCACCGGCCCGGGCGGGGCTCATGCGCTGCTCAGGTTCGGCGACGACACTGGTGGACGATGGACGACCACGCGGATCGAGCGGTGGCCAGTGCCGAACCAGCGGCGCCCGTCCCCTCCACCCGACCCGGATGGAGGCTGCTGGTTCTCGCGCTCGTGCTCGTGCTGGGCGCCGGGTTCGTCTATCTGAACCGAGCACAGCTTCCGGCTGCGGCATCCGCAGCGAGGCAGGCCGACATTGCCTTCCTCGTCGGCGCCGCTGGTGTTGCCGCGCTCTACGTCCTGAATCAGGGGGCGATGTACCAGGCGGCATACCGCGCGGCGGGCCTGAGCCTCCCCTTCGGACGGGCGTTCAAGCTGGGCAATGCCGCACGGTTCCTGAACCTCGTCGTGATGAACTCGGGCGACATGGCCGGGTTGGCGCTGTTTCTCCGCGACGCTCGCGGGCGTGGCCAGAGCCGCGGCGCAGTGGTCTCCGCGTATATGTTGGTCTCTGTGCTGGGACACTGGGTGTTCGGCGCGCTCCTGGCTGGGGCGTTGCTGCTTGCCGCAAGCGACGGCCAGGTCACAAAGGTGGAGTTGATCGCGACTAGCATCTTCGCCCTGTACAGCCTGTCGTGGGCGGGCCTGCTGGTCGCAGCCGCTCGCAGCCGGGCGGCGCTCCGCCGGCTCCACGCCGTTCCAGGCACCGCCCTCGCGGCGCTGCGGCGGCTGCTGCGGCTCACCCCGCTTGACCGATCGAGCTCGCACGAAGCAGCGGACGAACTCTACGACGCAATCGGGTTCATGCTCGCACGCCCCCGCGCCCTGCTCATC
>SCVR01000254.1 GCA_004296805.1 Dehalococcoidia bacterium | reverse complement strand
AACGACACCCCGGCACCGCGAGTGCGGAGCGCCGAGTCCGCCACGGTCGACCCCGAGCGTTTCGCCATCCTCGCTCCACGCGCGTTTGCGGGTTCGGATGCGCCCGGCCCACGGACACCGACTGCGGCACGTGAGGCTGCTCCTACCCAAGCGGAGGGAACCGATGTCCCCTCGGTCGAAGTTGATGGGACAGACCCGGAGGTCTCTGGTCTCGCGGCGGCCCACCCCGAACTCCCCCCACCGTCGGACGATGCCGAAACGGAACCCGCTCCTTCTTCAGACGACGCGATAGAGCCGGTGGGACTTCCTGCCGATGACCTCACAAGTGGGACCATCACCGAGGGCGTTGACGCACCGGCTCACGTTCCCGAGGCGACACGCCCTGTTACGCCTCGGGTGGAGCTCCGGCCAAACGAGCCTCGGTCAGCTCGGTCGTCAGGTGAGGGCACCCGTGCAACGGAGACCGCCAGCGAGCCAGCGCGAGTCAGGCCGACACGCCCATCGTTACCCACGACCGAGCCACCCACTTCCGAGTCACCTCCTGCCGAGCCGCCCTCAACCACCCCGGACGACGTACACACGTCGACCTACGGCCCATCACCCTCATCGCCACCTCCGCGGAAGCAGGACGAACACCACAGCGGGATGCCGCTGGACTAGGGGGCGCATGTCGCCGGTACTCGAACAACGCCGCGACCGGCTCGTGACACTGTGTGAGGCCCTGCCCGAGGTCGTCACGACCAGCGGAGGTGGGCGCCATCTTGGGTTCAGAGTCCGCAACAGAGCGTTCGCTTGGTATCTCGACGATCATCACGGGGACGGGATGATTGTGCTCTCGGCAAGGACCACTCCGCTCATGCAGGCCGCACTCGTGGCCGATGCCCCCGACCGCTACTCGCTCCCGGCATATGTCGCACGCTACGGCTGGGTGTCACTCCGCATCGATCAGCGTACGATCGACTGGGACGAGGTCAGCGCGCTCGTCAGAGGCTCGTATCGACTGGTCGCCCCCAAGCGTCTGGCGGCACAGGTCACGGACCCGGAGTAACGATTCGACGCCTCTCAGCCCGCCTCGGTACCCTCAGTCGATGCGGGAAGCCAGACAGCGGTCGCGAGGGTTGGACGCGCGCGTCGAGCGTGACGCAGAGCGACGCGCACTCGCTGCCCTCGCCGATCGCCTCCCGGACCTGCCGGAGCGCCACTCGCCAGACCAGGCACTTCAGATCGTCGTGGACCTTGCGCGCGACCTTACCCTGGCCCGTTACGGCGCGCTCGCTGTCACTGATCGCCTCGACCGCGTCGAGGGGTTCGTGGTCGCAGGGCTGGAGTCATCGGAACTCATGCGACTCCGCACGCCACCTCAAGGGCACGGCCCTCTCGGCTCACTGCGCGAGGACGGTCGTCCGGTCCGCTTCGACGATGTCCAGCAGCATGCCAAGGCGTTCGGATTCCCCAGCCACCACCCAGAGATGACGGCGCTGGTCGGCGTGGCGATCTGGGTCAACGGTGAGGTCCGGGGCGCGCTTTACGTCACTGACCGCGGTGACGGCGAACCCTTCGACCGCGACGACGAACGCGTCCTCACGACGCTCGCGGCCCACGCTGCCACCATCATCGAGACCGAGTGGTACTAGCGGACTCCGGGCGTCGTCACCGCGTCGCGGGCAACGCCTCCACCACCTCAAGTACCTGATCGAGCGCCTGGCGCAGGCCCGGGCTGACGCCGTCGTTGAGGCAGCGGGCACAGTCGGGCTCGTCAGGCGCTCCCGTGTCGTGGAGCGTCACGACGACGCCCCCCTCCGCGAGGGCGATGCCGCAGATGGTGTCCACGCTGCTCGCCCAGAACGCACGGCCGCCACGCGGCTCGGCATCGTGGAGTACGACCCAGTGCCAGTCGTCGCCAAAGTCATCGAGCGCCTTGGCGACGATCCGCTTCTCCGCCATCCGTGGCGCCTCGATCTGCCTACGCGGCCACGTACTTCGCGAACCATGCCAGCGACTTCGTCCATGAGTCCGCCGCGGATGACGGGTGGAAGGACGGTTTCGTGTCATTGAAGAATGAGTGGCCTGCGCCCTCGTACAACGTGATGTCGTTCGGCACGCCGGCCTTGGTCAGTGCGGCGCGCAGGCGGTCAACCTGCTCCTTCGGGATCCCAGCGTCGGTGGCGCCATAGGATCCGAGGACCGGCACCTTGATGGCCGCCAGCGCCTCGTCGGACGGCATGCCACCGCCGTAATAGACGTGTGCCGCGTCCACCTTCGAGGTCGGGCGCATCGCGGTAGCGAGGGTGAGGCCACCGCCCATGCAGTAACCGACACATCCCACCTTCTTCACGCCACGGACATCCTTCATCCAGGCGATCCCGGCATCGATCTCACGGGCGGCAAGGTCGCGCTCCAGCGCCATGACGAACTTCCGTGCCTCGTCCGGTTCGGACGCAACCTGACCGTGATACAGGTCCGGCGCGAAGGCGAGATAACCCTCGGCGGCGTAGCGATCGGCGATCGCGCGGATGTCGTCTGTGAGCCCCCACCACTCCTGGATGACAATCATCCCACCCTTGGGAGTCCCAGCGGGTTCAGCGAGGTAGCCCATCACCTTCATCCCGTTGTGGTCGACGGTCGTATTGATCATGCCTGTCCCCCTAGCGTCTTGAGCACCGCGCGCGAGTATACCGGCGCAGCCACCTCTCCCAGCCTACTGCCGAGTCGCAGCTGCCACGTCGAACAGGAACTCAACGCGAGCACCCACGCCGATGCCGACCGCGGCGTAGTAGCCCTGGTGCGCCTCGATGGCTGCAAGGTATGGCGCGTTTGGTCGATGAACGGTCTCCGTGTCTGCCTGCATCTGGAATACGGCGATCACCGTCATGGAGGCATCGACGAACGCGATGTCGAGGTTGATGTGGGTGTTCTTCATCCAGAAGCCGGATGTCCCCTTGCCATCTGGGTAGTAGAAGAGCATCCCACGCCCCTCCAGGCTCTGACGGCCGGAGAGCCCAATGCCGTACTCGGACGCGGGGGGAACCTCCACTGGCAAGATGACACTATTGGCCCCGGTGAACCGCACGATCGGCAAGCGGTCAGTGGGTATTGAGCCAGTCGACGCCGTCGGTTCGGGCTGAGGTGCAACCGTCGGAAGTGCCGTTGCGCTCGGCGCCGGCGTGGCCACGGGCGGCACGACGACGTAGCCCGGGGTGAAGTCCGCACCCGGCGTCAGACGCGGCACGGGCTCGCTGCCACTGCCCGGTGCCGTCAGAACGCCGATCGCTCCACCAACAACCACGATGGCCAACACAGCGATGACGGTCAGGCGACTGCGCGAATTCACGTCTTGATCCTCGCACAGGGGCGGCGGTGGTGCGCGCCTTGACGGGGTGAGCACCGACGCGCGAGGCTGGGAGTGCCCATGAGCACCTCGCCAAACCTCGACCTCGCACTCCGACTCTGGCCGCAGGTGCGCGATGGCGGTGCCGTGGACGATCCGGCGTTTCTGGATGCGCTCCTCGCCAGCCAGGGACAGCCGGGCGCCGTGGGCTACGAGGCCGGCATCCGGAGCACGTTTGCCTGCTTCAAGCCCGATGAGGTGGCCACGTTCATACTGCCGAGCGGCGAGCAGACTCGCGATGACCAGGATGCTCGGCTGCTCGCGCACATTCTCGTCACTCGGGTACTGCTGGGTGCTGGGCTGCACATCGACCGCAGGGTGCAGCGCGCACTCGCGGATGTCCACGCCATCATCTGGACACCACGAGGCGTGCTTCAGGCGTCGCCGCTGGCGCTGGCCACCTCGCTCTGGCTGATCGCCCTCGACCCATTGCAGTTGTCAGACCAGCCCCTGGCGATCGACTGGACACCCGAGGCGTTTCAGGACGCGGAGCGATGGGACCTGGAATACCGGCTGTTCTCGCACTACGACATCCATCAGCGCGCCCTGGATTGGGTTGCCTACGCCAGTGCCGCTCCCGGACGGATACCGGGGTGCTCAGCGTGGACGGTGGTGGAGCCGCTCCTGCGGTTCGACGACCAGCGGGCGCAGATCGCCCTCGGCCAGTTCGCCACGCTCGCTGCGCGAGGCGAGGACGAAGCTCCTGTCCCAGCGGCGGCGATGCTCGACCGGGCGCGGGTGGAAGCGTTGCTGCGGGCTCACCTCGCAGCGGCGCGCTCCTAGGAGCGCGCGCGGCCTAGTCGACAGCGACGCGCTCGCCCGGCTCCTCGACGTCTCCGAGAGTCGCCATCTCGTTGATCGCCTCAAGCACGCGGATCAGGTGGTCGTCGTCGGGCTGGGCCATGTCGGGGATGTGGTAGCCCCCGAACGCGTCCACCACACCTTTGTGGTCATCGATGACGAAGTCCGGGATCATCGGAACCCCGAGCGCCTCGAGCTTCTCGTGGTGCTTCTCGAGCGGCTTCACGAAGTAGTCGGTGACGAAGTCGTCCAGCCCGTGACGCTTCATGTCCCAGCGGCGGATCCCGACGCCTGACCATACGTAGATGGTGTGTCCGGCATCCTTGAGCGCCGCGAACACGTCATGCGCGTGGTTGCGCAGCCGCCCGTTCCACATCACCAGGGTGTTGTCGACATCGAAGAAGACATTCAGCGGTTTCCCGCGGACGCCGCGGATCTCTCGGCGCGGCTCTTCGTCGGTCACAACTACCCCCCAAGGTGCCGCGCGAGGAACGCCCCCACGAGGTCATTGAACTGTCGCGCATTCTCGAAGTACACGGAATGGCCCGCCTTTGGGACGGTCACATACTCCGAATGCGGGATCAGGGCGTGGAACGCCTCCATCAGGGGCGGGTGGACGACATCGTCCTCCTCGCCCTCCAACATCAGGATCGGGTTCTTGAGCGCGGCCACCTGCTCCTTCGTGGGCAAGGTGGGGTCATTGGGCGCGTCGGGGCGGGGCGGGTTTAGGCCGCCGATTTGCTGGTACAGGAAGGTCCGAACCGGTTCGGTCGCCCGGAACGTGGGGCCCACGGCGCGGACGATCAGTGGGTCGCTGGAGTTCGAGGTCTGCTCCCGGAGGAGCCGTGCCCGTTCGAGTTGCTCCGGCCAGTTGAAGAAGCCCCATGTGTCAGCCATCACGAGCGCACGGACCCGCTCCGGGTGTCGCACGGTGAAGCCGAGGGCTGTCCGACCGCCCATCGACTGCGCCACCAGCCCGACCCGGTCGTACCCGAGGTGCGAGAGCAGTCCTTCGAGGTCGTCGACGAACCGCGTCGATCCCGCGCCCGTGGGATCGAGTGTCCGGCCAAAGCCTCGGTGGTCGATCGAGACACAGCGGTACGTCTTGTTGAAGTACGGGACCTGCTGCCACCAGGAGATGTGATTCCCTCCGGCTCCGTGGAGGAAGATCACTGGCTGCGCACCCTCCGGACCAGAGACCTCGTAGTACAGGTCCACGCCGTTGACGTTGACTGAGGGCATCTCTACCTCCGGGCCCGACCGGTACCGGTGCTCTTCGCCTCCAGGGCCGTCAGGCGATCAGACAGGCCCCGGTTTTCCTGCTGTAGTTTCTCGATCTCGTCACGCAGTGCCTTCGTCTCCTTGCCACCCGCCGAGGCGCGTTCGGTAAGGTGGCGCGCAGCGACGCGGTTCATGCGCTTCACCCGGCCGTCCAGCGCACGCTCAGAAGCGCTGCTGACCGCGGGTATCGCCTTCGCGTCGCCCGCCGCCTCAAGGGCGGTGGTAGCCGCGATCTGCACGCGCAGCCACTGGTCGTCCAGCAACTCCTCGAGGCGCTCGCGCACCCGCACTTGCACCGGCCCTTCGAGGTAGGCATAGAGGGAACCCAGCGCAGCCGTAGCGGCCCGCCGCGCGTTCTGGTGCACACCCCAACGAGTGTGGTTGACCAGGACGTCGGCGGCCCGTGGGTCGCGCAAGAACCCGAGGCCCGTGAGCGCCCCCACGGTGATCACATCGTTGTGCGCGGGACGGCCGAGGACGCCCTCGAGCGTCTCGAACGCGCCCGGCTGAAGCGTGCGGCCGAGCGCATGTGCGGCGTTCATCTGCACGTAGTACGAGCGGTCGCCGTTCCCAGCGAGGAGGCGGGTCAGCGCCTGTGCCGTGGCCTCATCGCGGAAGTTCCCCAGCGCCAGCGCCGCCGCCCGCCGGACCCGTGCCACTGGCTCCCTGGTGGCAGCGATGAGGGCATCGCGTGCCGCAGAGCCCTTCACCTTGCCAAGCGCCGCCGCCACCTCCGCACGCACGAAGTCGAGTTCGTCGCGGTTGAGCACTGCGATCCGCAGGGCTGCGATCGCCTCGGACGACCCGACCTTGGCGAGCGCACGGGCGGCATCGATGCGCCCGATCGCCTCGGGGTCCTTGGCCACGCGGGCAGCGAGCTGCTTCGCGCCGGGCGCGAAATCGAGTGTCTTCAGGACGCGCCCAGCCGGGTCGATCGAGACAAACTCAGGTTCCGCGGTGAGGCGGAAGACGAATGAGTGGGCCGCCTCAGTCACCTGCACGGTGTGGCGCTCGAACTTCCCTCCCACCATGAACCCGATCTCGATCGGTGTCTGGTAGATCGAGGTCAGCGTCTCGTCGGGCGTCTGGGTCTGCGTGAGGCCCACCGTGGCCAGGTGCTGCTTCGCGTCCCACGCGTACGTCGCCTTGAACTCCGGGTGCCCACCCTTCCACACCCACTGGGCGAAGAACCCGTCCATGTTGCGCCCCGTGGCCTCCTCAATGGCGCGCTGCAGGTCGTGCGTCAGCACATCCTTCTCTGCGTGCTTCTGGACGTAGTGACGGATCGCGGCCCACCACAGCTCGTCACCCAGGTTGTACCGGAGCATGTCGAGGACGACCGAGCCACGCTCGTAGAGGTGTCGGTCGAACACGTCGATCGGGTCCCGGTAGACGTTCTCGACGATCGGACGGCGGTACGAGGTGGTGTCCTCCTGCAGGTACAGCTCGCCGTTCTGCAGGACGTTGTACCGGAACGCGTCCCAGCCTCGATGGTGCTCCACGAAGAGGGCATCGAAGTAGGTGGCGAATGACTCGTTCAGCCAGCCGTGCGACCACTCCCGACAGGTGAGCAGGTCCCCGAACCATTGGTGGGCGAGTTCGTGAGCAGTGATCGAGTCGCACGGCTCCAGGACATCCTCGTGCGCCCGCTCGTCATGCAGCAGCGTGTCAGTCATCGTGGTGGCGGAGGTGTTCTCCATGCCGCCGAAGATGAAGTCAGCGACCGCGACCGTGGCGTACTTGGCCCACGGGTAGGGTGTCCCAATCTTCTCCGCGAAGAAGTTCATCATCGCCGGTGTGCGGCCAAAGGCGCGACGGAGTGCAGGCGCAGTGCCGGGCGCGCCGTAGTACTGCACCGCAACGTCGCCTGCCTTCGCGCGCACCTCGTCAAACTCCCCCGCCGCGACCGTGATGAGGTAGGCCGGGTGCGGCCGCTCCTGCAGCCAGTGGTACGTCTTCGTCTTACGCCGCTTGTCCTCGGTCACCTTGTCCAGGCGGCCGTTCGAGAGGGCGAACCAGTCCGCCGGGACGGTGAGGTGGGCCTCACTGGTGAACTTCTCCCCGGGGAAGTCGAGGCAGGGGAAGTAGCAGGCGGAGTCCTCCGCCTGCCCCTGTGTCCAGATCTGCTCAGGGCGTTCCGGGTACCCCTCATCTGGCGCGTTGAAGTACAGGCCACGGCGGGGTGTCGCGGAGTACCGGACCACCACCGTCATGGACTGGTTCGCACGGCGCGCACGGCCCAGGTTCACCTTCAACGTGCGGTCACCGAGGCTCCACGCAAGCGCGTTGCCGTCACCATCAGTGACCGACGCCACGTCGAGGTCAGAGGCGTCGAACACCGCCTCGCGCAGGCCGTCGTGCCGTGGACGGATCGTGGTTGTCGCAGTGCCGGTGACGGAGCGGCGTTTGAGGTCGAACGAGAGGGCGAGGCGGAGGTGCTCCACCTTGTAGGCCCGGTCGCGCCCCCAGACCGGACGGTCTCCGGTCAGGCGGAACGGCTCCCGGGCGGCCATCGCTCCGGCGCCCCACCCGGCGTCCAGGCCGTGGCACGCGGCGCCGACGGCAGCCTCGAAGATGCGGGCATCAATGTCGCTCATGCGGCCTCCTGGGGCGCGTGCGGCGGTCGGGAGTGCGAGCCTACGCCGAACGCGCACGCGTTACGAGAGGGGCCTCAGCGGGCTCGAGAGCCGGGCTAACGCTGGTCGAGCGAAGCCAGGACGAGGCGCAGGCAGGCCTCAGCCGCCGCCAACTTCGTAGCCTCGCGGTCACCGGGAAACACGTGCCGCTCAGCCACCTCGGAATCGGCACCGGCGAGGGCGATCCAGTACAGCCCGCTCGGGCGGTCGGGGTCACTACTGGGCCCGGCGATGCCACTCTCTGCGACGCAGAGATCCGTCTGCAGCGCCTCACGACCGCCCCGCGCCATCGCTCGGGCCGCCTCCTCGGAGACTGACCCGTGGTCCCGCAGCGTCTCGGCGGGGACGTTCAGGAGCGCCATCTTCGGCCGGCCGTGATACGCGACCACCCCACCGACGAAGACTTTCGACGAGCCAGGCACATCTGTGAGCAGGTGCCCGATCAGGCCGCCGATGGTCGACTCCGCCGTGCCGAGGGTGAGCCCGGTCGCGGTCATCCGCTCAACCACCTGCCTGGCGAGATCGTTCATCCAGGGAACCCCTCGGCTGCGCGGATCTGCGCGATCTGACCGGTGTGGTCGGCGTCGTGGAGGCGCTGGAACAGGAACCACGCACGGCTGTTCAGCGGCCCGAACCAGAAGTGCGCGACCGCGACATCGAGGTTCGGGACCGCGGGCAGTCGCCCCAGCAGCCCCGCGAGTTCCAGCGACACGTCGATGAGGGCCTTCCTCGCGTCGGCGAACGATGGGTACTCGATGCCGAGTCCCGCGATCGGATCCTGAGGTGCCGTCTGGCCGCTTGCGGTGGCCTCGATGATCGCCAACACGTTGCGCGTGGAGGTAGCGATGTGGCGGGTCACCATCGCGATGCTCCACGGACGCTCGGCGTCGGGCGGGCCAGCGGGACGGAAGTCCGCCTGCTTCTCGGAGACGTCGGCGACCGCAGCCAGCAGGAGGGCGCGCTGCGCCATCACCCGGGGCCACGCGGCAGCGAAGTCATTCTTCTCCGCCTGCGCTAGGAGGTACGCGCGCCCTTGCGCCCAGACCTCCTCGTGCGTCATGAACGCCCCACGATCCGCTGCGTCGCACTCGCAAAGCGGGCCACGTGGTCCTTTCCGCCTCGCAGGAGTTGGTCGGCCTGCTGTTCCATGCCTCGGGCGTCCCCGCCGCTCACCGATGCGTCGATCGTCTGCTTCGCCCAGTGCAGCGCGAGCGGGGATGCAGCGGCGATCGCACCAGCGACTTCGTCGACGGCGGCCGGGAAGTCCGCGAGCGGCACAACGCGGTTGACAAGGCCAATGCGGAATGCCTCGTCCGGCCCGACCGCGCGACCGGTGAAGATCAACTCCTTCGCGACCGGCGCGCCCACGATCTTCGGCAGTGCCGCCGCGCCGATCACCAGACCGTACTCGGAGCCGGGGAACCGGAAGCGGGCACGGTCCGATGCAATGCGGATGTCTGCCGTGCAAGCGATCAAGGCACCCGCGCCGTACGCCGGCCCATCGACGGCGGCCACGATCGGCTTCGTCGACGCGGCGATGCGCTGCGCGGCACGCGCCGAGGGGTCAAACCTGCGGTTGCCCTTCAGGTTCTCCTCATTCGCCTCGGCCATGTCGGCGCCCGCACAGAACGAACCGTCTGTGCCCTCGATCACGATGACGACGACACTGTCGTCCTCATCGAAAGCCACCATCGCTTCTGAGATCAGCCCGCCCAGTTCGGTGGTGATCGCGTTGCGCTTGTCGGCGCGGTTCAGCCGCAGC
>SCVR01000253.1 GCA_004296805.1 Dehalococcoidia bacterium | reverse complement strand
ATGACCATCGTGCAGGCAGTCATCGCGTGGCAGGTCTACGCGATTTCCGGGTCCACGCTTCAACTGGGCATGATCGGCATCGTGCGATTCGTACCCGCTCTGGGCGCCAGCCTCGTCGGTGGAGCCGCCGCCGACGTCTACGACCGCCGCAAGATCATTCAACTCGCTCAGGTCGCCCCGCTCCTCGCGATCCTGGTCGTGCTCGGCTCGATTGCGACAGGCCACGTACCCCTGCTCATGCTCTACGGTGTGGTCCTCGTCTCGGGCCTCGCGTCGTCCTTCGAGAACCCTGCGAGGCAATCACTGCTGCCCCAGATCGTCCCACGCGATGCCTTCACCAACGCGATCACTGTGAACTCCACCGTCCAATCGCTCTCGTTCGTCACTGGGCCCACCATCGCTGGCGCGCTCATCGCCTGGAACGGCGAGGGCGCGGCCTATGCCGCTGCTGCGGTGTGCACCGGGATCGCGGTCGGTGCCATGCTGTTCGTGCGAGTCGTCGAGACCGGGACGGAGCAACGTCGCGTGACGTGGGAGATGATCCGCGAAGGCATCGCCTTCGTCGTGCACCGCCCCGTGTTGCTGGGCGCCATGACCCTCGACATGTTCGCGGTCATCCTCGGCGGCGCGAAGGCGCTCCTCCCCGTCTATGCCACGGACATCCTGCATGTCGGCGCCGTTGGATACGGCATCCTCTCCGGCTCGCTCGAAGTGGGCGCGCTGCTGATGTCCGGCGCCATGATCTTGCTGCCTCCGGTGAAGCAGACCGGGCGCGTCCTGCTCGGGTCGGTCGCCGCCTTCGGGCTCGCAACTGTGGCGTTCGGCGTCGCCCGATCATTCCCGATTGCTGTCGTCGCCTATGCGCTGGTTGGGATGTCGGACCAGGTCAGCGTGGTCATGCGCCAAACCACCATCCAACTCGCGACGCCGGACGCGCTTCGAGGACGGGTGACTGCGGTGAACTCTGTGTTCATCTCCGCCTCGAACCAACTCGGGATGGTCGAGTCCGGCCTCGTAGCTGCGGCCACGACGGCGACATTCGCCGTCGTCTCCGGCGGCATCGGGTGCATCGCGATCGTCGCAGCGATGGCAGCCGGCATTCCCTCGCTCCGGCGCTACCGCATCGATGAGACCGAGCAGGACGAGGCCGGAGCCATGGCCGCGGGCTAGACGGCTAATCGTCCGGCGCGTCGCCATCCACGACCACGACCTCGGCAGGCCGCTCACCTCGATGCCGCAGGCGTTCAACGACAGCCCCGGCAGCGCTCGCCACCTTCGCCGCACGTGCCGCCTGCCCCGCGGCCACGCCGCGCGCCTCTTCGAGGCTGGGGAGCGCTTCCCCGATCACGTCGCCCAGGTTGCGGAGCGCGTGCAGCGCACCGCCTGGCGGGACACCAATGCTGTTCAAGCGCGCCTCGCGACGCTGACGACGCTGACCGCCCTTGCCGCGCATGGCTTCAGCCAGTGCACGGCGAACCGCGGGGCGCATGAGCCGAACTGCCGCCGCTGGGTCGAGATGCGCTCCGCCGGCCGGCTCCGCGATCAGGGCATCGACGACGCCCAACGCGTGCAGATCGGTGGCGGCAACACCAAGGGCCTCGGCGACCTCGGGGGCACGAGCGCGGTCGCGGTACAGGATCGCCGCAGCGCCCTCCGGTGAAGTGATCGCGTACATCGCGTTCTGCTGCATCAGCAGCCGGTCCGCCCACGTCAACGCGAGCGCACCGCCCGATCCACCCTCACCGATGACCACTGCCACGCTCGGTGTGGTCAGTGACGCCATCGTCGCCAGACAGTCCGAGATCGTCCCCGCGAGCCCAGCGCCCTCGTCCGCGATGCCATCGTGCGCTCCGGGCGTATCGACGAACGTCACCAGGGGGAGGTGCAACCGTTCGGCCAGCAGCATCAGCCGCTTCGCCTTGCGGTAGCCAGCCGGAGACACCCGGCCGTCGTGACGCGCCCCGTCCAGCGACATGTCACCGCGCTCCTGCCCGATGAGGACGACGTTGGTGTCCCCGATCCGGCCGAGGCCTCCCACCAGCGCTGGATCATCGGTGCCGCTCCGGTCACCCCGAAGCGGCACGAAGTCGGACGTGAGGGCCTCGATGTAGTGCAGTGCACGTGGCCGCTCGGCGTGGCGCGCGCGCTCGACCGTCGTCCAACCGCGTTCGAGGTCGCGCGCCTCGACAACCGGCGGGAGCAGTTCGAGGTCCGGCGCAGCCGTCGGGCGCACCAGGTCAAGGACCGAGATCAGCGCGTTGCGCAACCCCTCTCGAGGCGCCACCAGATCCACCAGGCCACGGTCATACAGGTCTTCGGCGTAGAGCGTCTCGCGCTCCTCCCCTGCATCGTGGACGGCGCGCACGCGCGGCCCGGCGAAGCCAATGAGCGCCCCCGCCTCCGCCAGGATGACGTCCCCCTGCGTCCCGTACGAGGCGAAGACACCGCCCGTCGTCGGGTTCGCCAGCAGGGTGATCATCGGCACGCCTGCCTCGTGAAGGCGTTGCGCCGCCGCGGCTGTCTTCGCCATCTGCAGCAGCGCGACCATACCCTCCTGCATGCGCGCGCCGCCCGAACACGTAACGGCCAGGAACGGTGTCTTCGCCTCGCGGGCTCGCTCCATCGCATGCGCCACACGCTCACCGACGGCATACCCCATGGATCCGCCAATGAAACGGAAGTCCGAGACGGCGACGACCACCGGCATTCCACCGATATGGGCTGTACCCGTCAGTACCGCTTCCTTGCCGCCCGACTGCTCGCGCGCCTCTTTCACGCGCTCCGCGTACGGCCGGGAGTCCTCGAAGTGCAGGGGGTCGGGTGTCGCGATGCCGGCGAACTGCTCCGAGAAGGAGCCCTGGTCGAACAGCAGGTCGGCCCATTCGCGCGCGGAGATCGAGGGCATCGGGATCGGGGAGTCGGCCATCGCAGGCCTCCGTTCGGGTGCCGTGCGCTAGCGAGCCACACGCTAAGGCACTCATCCATTGTGGCACGCGGCACGTGCGCGTGGGTGAGAGTCTCCCCGATCGGGCGAGAGTCTTAGTCGGCGCGCGGCTTGCGAGGAGGGGGCGGCCCCATAAAGTCGCGGACGAGGCCAACGAACGCCTCGGTCTGGTCGTGGTGCAGCCAGTGGCCCGCGTCCGCCACGGTGACTGTGCGCGAGTCGCGGAAGTAGTCGTCGAGCGGCTTCCCCTCGAACTGGCTCCGCCGGAAGTGAGACTTCGAGC
>SCVR01000027.1 GCA_004296805.1 Dehalococcoidia bacterium | reverse complement strand
GCGGCGTCGCGCCCGAGCACGCGCAGCGCCTCCGCACGCGCCGCGAGGATCACCGCACCCGCCTCGGCCAGCTCGCCGTCCCAGAAGTCGAGTTCGTCCGGCTTGCCGCGGCGTTCTTGCAGTCGCTTCAGCAGCGAGTTCCGCTGTTCGAGGACGCGCGTATACCGCTGCAATGCCCGCACGTACGCCGGGTCCAACTGCGACAACGTGATGTCGAGATACCGCCGTCGATGTGCGGGTGGCCCATCGATGATCGCGAGGTCGTCCGCCGCGAAGAGCACCACACGCAACCGCCCAATGAGGTCGGACGCCCGTCGGGCGATGCCGTTCACCCGGAACCGCCGGGCTGCCCTCGACGGCGGCACACCGACCGCCGCCACTTGACCGACGATGTTCACCTCCACTTGTTCGCGCCCGCTCGCCGTCACCACCTCGGCCTCCAGGCGGGCCGCCGGTATCGGGTCCTCCGCGAGCGCGTCCCACGAGATCAGGTCGAGGTCAGTGCCGGAACCCGGCGACCGCGTGGTCGCCAGCATCGCGATCGCCTCCAGCAGGTTGGACTTGCCCTGGGCGTTGGCGCCTGCGATCACGTGGACGCCCGGCGTCAGCTCCACTTCCAGCCGTCGGAAGGTACGCAGGTCGATGAGCGAGAGACGGGCGAGGTGCATGAGGCGTCGATGATCGCACGCCGCGCCGCCGGACGCGCGGGCGCGCGGCATGGCGGCATCGCGGCCCGGCTACAGGACGGCGCGCCCGTCGGCGCCCAGGCCGTGCGTGACGGTGGCGCGCAGTTCCACGCAGAACTTCGCGCCCGGCCCGGCCTTCTCCGCCACCCAGATCCGGCCACCCATCTGCTGCAACAGCCGTCTGGCCACGGCGAGGCCAAGGCCGGACCCCGGCATGTCCCCCGTGACTGCGTCTGGCACCCGGAAGTACGGCTCGAAGATCCGCTCGCGGAACTCCGCTGGCACGCCGTTCCCCTCGTCATCCACCTCGAAGAGCACGCGGTCGTGGTCGGTCGCCCGTGTGGTCAGGGTGATCGTGGTGCCGTTCGGCGCGTGCCGGTTCGCATTCGCGAGGAGGTTGAGCACCACCTGCTCCAGCAGTTGCCGGTCCGCCAGCACATGCGGCGTGTCCGGCGCCAGGTCCAGCACCAACTCCTGGCGGCGCAGCAAGAACGCCGGCCTCATGATCGAGGCCGAACGCTCGACCAGTGTCGGCAGGGCGATGTCCGCCGGGTTCACCGGGTACTCGAGGGTCCCCGACCGCCCGAGGTTGATCAGATCGGTCACCAGCATCCGCAGCCGCTCCACGCCACCCTTGAGCGACCCCACCAACTGCATCGCCGTGTCGTCGGCCGCGCTCGTCCGGTCCATCTCCAGTAGTTCGGCGAACGCCTGGATCGAGGTCAGCGGCGTGCGGATTTCGTGCGAGATCGCGGCCAGGAACTCCCGCCGGCGCGCGTCCTGATCCACCAGGTCGCGCTCGCGCGCGTATGCCGCCTCATACAGCGCCGCGTGGTCCAGTGCGGCCGCAACCTGTCGGGCCAGCGCCCGCAACACCCGCCGGTCACGCAGTGGCCCGGGCTTCCGGGCCACCAGCAACAGCACGCCGATCGGCTCATCGCCGGAAGAGAGCGGCAGGAGCGCCAGCCAACCCTTGCGCTTCAGCCCCGTGAGTGGAGCCAGCCACCCCTCGTCGGCGGCCACGCGATGCAGCACACCCACATCATTGAGGTGGACCGCGGGCGCCTGGCGCAGCCAGCCTTCCGGATAACCCGTCGCGGCCATCACCTCCAACGGGGCGTCGATATCTTCGCGGGTCACCGCGACGGCAGCCGCAATGGCGAGGCCTTCGTCCGCCAGCGTCTCCACAGCTGCGGCAGCCGTCTCGCGGATGTTTCGCGGTGTCTCAAGCACCTCGAGCATCAGCGTCTCGACCGCGTGTCGCGTGCGCTCGTCCGTGGCGCTGCCGATGTACCAGGCGACGGCGGCGAGGCCGAGTACGGCGATCCCGCCGTCGATCACGATCACGCGCGGGTCGAGTTCTTGCAGCAGTGTGTACAGCAGGACGAGGTGCGTCCCCACCAGCGTGGCCGCGCCAACACCCGCAGCAACCCAGAGCCGGACCGCGCCCTGACGAGCCCGGCGGATCCCCCCCGCAGATCGCGAGGCAGGGCGTGCACGTCGCCACTCCGGCGTGGGAGCCACCGCCACTCTCTTCCAGACGCCAGCCTGCTGCGTCCTCCGCCTGATCGTCAGCACTTGCTAACCCAGGACGATCAGCATGCTCCGTTCCGACTCCGAAGCGTCGCGCACCTGCGCCGGCACCGAGAGCGTCCCGGCCAGCCCATCCGCGATCTCATCCGAGTCGGTCACTTCCGTCAGTTCGAGCCGCAGACGCGCCTCCCCCTGCGAGTACGCCTCCACGGCGGTCTGCCGGATCCCCCGCAGCCGCGCCAGCGCGTCCTGCACCCGCATCAGCCCCTGGAAGCCCGCAACTGGGGCGACGCGCACCAGCACACTGCCGTCTTCCGGTACGAACGTCGCGATCGGCGCCCCCGCCGATGGCGGTGCGCCCACTCGAGGGCCGGCGGCGGGCACCGGAGGTGCCTCGGCCGAGACGGGGGGCACCGGCGGGGCTGGCGGTGGCGATACCGGCGCTGCCGCAGGCGCCGGCGCAACAGCGGCAGGAGTCGTGGCGACCGGCGTCGGAAGTGTTGGCGCCACGGGTGCCGCGGCGACGGGCGGTGCCGGTGGCGGCGGGGGTGGCGGTGCAGCCGTGGGCGTTGCTCGGAACGGCGGCACCGCCGATGGCGGCAACCCCTCCGGAGTCGATCGAGGCGTCACGGGTGGCAGTGGGGGCAACGATACGGACGCCCGCGCTGGCGCGACCGATGGCGATGCAGGCGGCGGCGCCATTGGTGACGCCTGAGGCGCGGGAGCTGGCTGCGGCGGCGGTGGGGGTGCAGGGGGTGGCGTCGCCGGCGGCGGCGATGCCACCGGCACCACGGGCGGGATGTGCGGTGCAGCCGGTGCGTACGCCGGCGCGACGAACGGTGGCGGCGCTGCGGACATCGAGGGCGGCGTCGGCAGGCTCGGTCGCCCTGGCGCAGCGGGTTCCGCCGCACGCGCCGGTGGCGAGTCCTTCAGCATCATCTCGATGCGCGCCAGCCGCTGCTGCACATCACGCAGATCATCCGACATCAGCGCGAGCGAACGACGCAACTCATCGAACTGCCGCGCCGCCTCGGGATCGCCCAACAACCCGCTGTACGTTGCACCTGAGGATGAGGCGATCGGCACTGCGATCTCTGCCCGTGGCGCGCTCGCTTCCGGGCGAGGCCCAATCGTCCCGCCCTGCGCGAGCGCACGCGCCCGTTCGATCCCCTCGTTCAGCGTCCGCTGCGCGCGTTCCTGCGCTTCCTCGATGACGGAGGCGAAGTCATCTGCGGCACGGGGCGTCGGAGTGGGTGCAGGCGGAGGAGGCACTGGCTGGGCTCGCGGCGCCTCCTGAGCAGGCTCGGGCGAGCGCTCTGCCGCGCCCCCCTGCTGCCCGAGGGCCATGAGTAATGAAGCGACGGCGCGGAGTACCGCGCCGGAGTTGGGGCCGTCCGCGTAACTGCCGGTCACACGTAACTCCCGCGTGCGGCAGGCCGCACGCGGCGCACGAACTTGTACCCCACACCGCGCTCGTTCACGATCATCGGCTCGCCCTGTGGGTCATCGCCGAGTTTGCGCCGCAAGTGTTGGATGTGGACTTTCAGGTAGTCCGTCTCATCCATGTACTCACGCCCCCACACCTTCGCCAGGAGCGTGCGGAACGTGAGCACGCGGTTCTCATTCCGAGTCAGGTGGTACAGGATCCCGTACTCGATCGGCGTCAACTTGATCGACTTCCCGTCGACCGTCACGTCGCGGCTCGCGTAGTCGATGCGCAGAGGAGGCGCCTCGAACGGCGGCCCCTCGCTCGCGGGCACCTGCGACTCCGAGCGACGCAGCACCGCGCGGACGCGCGCCAGCAGTTCAATGTGTGAGAACGGCTTCGTGACGTAGTCGTCCGCGCCGATCTCCAGCCCCTTCACCTTGTCCACTTCTTCGTGGCGGGCGGTCAGCATCACCACTGGGACATCCGAGAAGTGCCGGATGCGCTCGCAAACCTCGAACCCGTCGATGTCAGGGAGGCCAATGTCCAGGATCACGATCTCCGGGGAGTACCGCTCGACGGAGCTCACCCCTTCGTCGCCCGTGGACGCGGAAATGACCTCAGCCTCCGGCCAGCGAAGGTTGAACGTCAGCCGGACGATTTCGACAACGTCCGGCTCGTCATCGATGACGAGTACGCGCATGGCCAGAATATAGCGACGTTTGGGCAGCGAGACCAGAACTAGGCATATGCATATACGATTTCCGCCCCGAATCGAGTCCCCGGGACAAACGCACCAAGCGTGGGCCCTTCGTGCATCGAAATCGTGATGCGGCACGTACGGTCGATTGCCCAAGGGAAGCCGATGGTAGACTCGCCTCGCCAATCGAGGGTCAGCGACTCACTGGAGCGACAGATTCGGCCCGTACGGGAGGGGACGTTTGCAGAAGTACATCCTCAGGCGCCTGCTGCTCATGGTGCCCACGATGTTTGGGCTCACCCTGCTGGTATTCGTCATGCTGCGGCTGCTCCCCGGCGACATTGTCACGGTCATCCAGGGTGAATTCGGCGCGGGCGACAAGGCCACACGAGACGCCATCCTGAAGGACTTCCAGCTCGACGAAGCCGTACCGATTCAGTACGTGAAGTGGGTCGGGCGGATGGTCCGGTTCGACCTTGGCAAGTCACTCGTGAGCGGACGCAGCGTCCAGGATGAACTGGCCTCGCGCGTACCCGTGACCCTCGAACTCGGCTTGCTGGCCCTCGCGTTCAACATCTCCGTCGGCATCCCGATCGGAATTATGTCCGCGGTCCGGCAAAACTCTGCCGTGGACTATGCGGGGCGCACCATCGCCATTGGACTGCTCTCAGCACCAGGCTTCTGGATCGCCCTCATCATCATCTCGATGGCCGGTCGGTACTTCCACTGGGCCGTCCCCTCCACCACCTACGTATCGCTGTTGGAGGATCCCGTCCGCAACCTCAAGTTGCTGGTGGTTCCCGCGATGATCCTCGGTGGAGCCGGCTCCGGTGGTGTCATGCGCTTCACCCGCACCGCCATGCTGGAGGTCCTGCGCCAGGACTACATCCGCACCGCCTGGTCGAAGGGCCTGCAGGAGCGGACCGTCATCCTCCGACACGCGCTGAAGAACGCCCTCATCCCGGTGGTCACTGTCATCGGTCTCTCGATCCCGGCGCTCGTTGGCGGGGCCGTCATCATCGAGCAGGTCTACTCCATCCCCGGAGTGGGCCGGTATTACCTCTCCGCTGTGAACACGCATGACCTACCTATCGTGCAGGCCGTGAACGTGATGACCTCGCTCACCGTCGTCTTCGCCAACCTGGCGGTCGACATCACTTACTCGTGGCTGAACCCGAGGATCAGGTACTCCTAATGGCAGACGCAGCAACCATTCCCACTCGAGTAGGCAAGCCTTCCACCGGACTGGCGGCATTCCCGAGGCGGGCATCGAAGTTCGTCCGCCGATACCCGCTCGGGGCGATCGGCCTCTTCTTCGTCCTGCTGCTCATCCTCGCCGCCAGCCCGGCGCGCATCGTCCTCACCCCCATGGAGGTGCAGGACCCCCTGAAGCAGAGCATCGCCGCTCGACTGCAAGGACCGAGCCTGACTCACTGGTTCGGGACCGACGAACTCGGGCGCGACCAGTACGCGCGGATCGTCTACGGCGCACGCACGTCGATCGTCATCGGCTTCGGCGTCGTCCTGATCGCCAAACTCCTGGCGATCACCTTCGGCACCGTATCTGGCTACTACGGCGGAAAATTCGACTCACTGTTCCAGCGCGTGATCGACATCGGGATCGCCATCCCGGGGCTCGTCTTCATCATCATCGTGGTGCAGGCGCTCTCCGGACGGCTACCAGCCATGCTCGGCATGCAACCGGACATCATCGCGATCATCATCTCCGTCGCGATCCTCACCTCCACCTCGTCCTCCCGGACGATCCGAGGCGTGGCGCTCTCCCTCCGCGAGGAGCAGTACGTGGAGGCCGCCCGCGCCCTCGGCGCCCGCGACCGCCGCATCATGACGAAGCACATCGTCCCCAACCTCTTCGCCGTCGTCATTGTGGCGGCTTCGCTACAGGTCGGTGGCGCGGTGCTGCTTGAGTCCTCGCTCTCCTTCCTCGGCTATGGCGTCCAGCCGCCCGCACCCTCCTGGGGCCGCATGCTGAACGACGCGCGCTCGCAACTGACGAAGGCGCCCCACCTCGCGATCTTCCCGGGGCTCGCCGTCTTCATCACCGTGTTCTCCTTCAACATGCTGGGCGACGCCCTCCGCGACAAACTCGACCCGCGCCTCCGGGGCTCCAACTAGCGTCCGCGTGCGCTCGATACGAAGAAGCGGGGCCTCACGGCCCCGCTTCTGCTTCCAACCACTCCCGCGAGATTCCTCGGCTGGTGTATCGTCCGCCGACGCTGCGACGTTGCACACGCCAACACGCGCCGAGGGGAGCACACGACAGATGCAGATGACCGGCGGACAGGCCCTCGCTCAGTCACTCAAGATCGAGGGCGTCGAGACGATCTTCGCGCTCCCCGGGATCCAGTTGGACTTCCTCTTCGACGGCCTCTGGGAAGAGCGCGACCACTTCAAGGTGCTCCACACCCGACACGAACAGGCCACCGCATACATGGCGGATGGCTTCGCGCGGTCCACTGGCAAGATCGGGACGTTCATCGTCGTCCCTGGCCCCGGCGTCCTGAACGCGACAGCCGCCCTCTCCACTGCGTACGCGTGCTCTTCTCCCGTCCTCTGCGTCACCGGCCAGATCGACTCCACCCTCATCGGCAAGGGCCGCGGCGCACTCCACGAGATCAACGACCAGCCCGGCCTCCTGCGTCACCTCACCAAATCCGCCGAGGGTGCCATGCGGCCCGAGGAGATCCCCGGCATGGTGCGCCGCGCCGTGCGCGAACTGATGACCGGCCGCCCTCGCCCCGTCTCCATCGAGGTGCCGCCAGACATCCTTGGCACCGTCGCGGACGTCACCCTCCTTGAGCCCGAGTCGTTCGACCGCTCGCAACTGCACCAGGCCGACCCCGACCGCCTCGAGCAGGCCGCGCAGATCCTCGGCAAGTCCGAGAACCCCGTGATCTGCGCCGGCGGTGGCGTCCTCTCCGCAGAGGCGTGGGAGGAGGTGCGCGAACTCTCACGCATCCTCGAGGCGCCTGTCATCATGACCGCGAACGGTCGAGGCGTGGTCTCAGACCACGACTACCACGCGCAGGTCGGTCGGGTCGCACAGATGCAACTGCTCGCGAAGGCGGACGCCGTCCTCGTGATCGGCACGCGCTTCCTCGCTGGCATCCCCGGCCCGGGCGGCGTCGAGGTCACCGGCACCGTGATCCAGGCGGACATCGACCCGGAAGAGATCGGCCGCAACCGGTCCGCTGACCTCGCCCTCCTGGGAGACGCGAAGCACACCGCCACCGAACTCGTCCGGCGCGTCCCGAAGCACAACCGCACCCGCACCAGCCGCGAGGCGGAACTGCGGGGCGTGAAGGACGCGCAGCGCAAGGCCTACGACACCACACCGTGGCAGCGCGACATGATCAACGTCATGCGCGAGGTCATGCCTGAGGATGGCATCCTCGTCTCCGAGAGCACGCAGGTCGGATACGTCGCGCAGGGCGGGGCATTCCCGGTCTACCAACCGCGCGGCATCTTCACCTCGGGCTATCAGGGCACCCTCGGCTATGGCTACGCGACAGCGCTGGGCGTGCAGGTCGGCAATCCTGACCGGAAGGTCGTCTCCATCAGCGGGGACGGCGGCTTCATGTACAACGTGCAGGAGCTCTCCACGCACGCGCAGCAGAATATCCCGCTCGTTGCCGTCGTCTTCAACGACAACATGTTCGGCAACGTCCGCCGGATCCAGGAGCAGCGCTATCAGGGCCACGGCATGGGCACTGACCTCAACAACCCCGACTTCCAGAAGGTCGCCGAACTCTTCGGCGTCACCGGCTACCGCGCGAAGGATTCGGTCGAGTTCCGCTCCGCCCTGGACCGCGCGCTCGCCTCGAACAAGCCCGCGCTGATCGAGGTCACGCAGCCGCCGACCCCTAACCTGCCCGCCGCTGCACCGATGCCGCCAGTGCCGCCTCGGCCGGTGCTCCACTTCTAGTCCGACCAGGAGGAGTCCCGCATGGCTGTGCAGCCCATCCGTGTCGGCGTCATCGGCGCCGGTGCCAACACCCGCTCGCGCCACATCCCCGGCCTGCAGGCCGTCGAGGGCGTCCAGATCGTCGCCGTCTGCAACCGCTCCGAGGCAAGCGGCCGCAAGGTCGCGGACGAGTTCGGCATTGAGCGCGTCGTCACCGACCCCAACGCGATCTTCAACCGCAACGACGTCGATGCCGTCGTCGTCGGCACCTGGCCGTACCGGCACCGCGAGTTCGTCGTGCGTGCCCTCGAAGCCGGCAAGCACGTCCTCACCGAGGCCCGCATGGCGATGGACGCGACCGAGGCCCGCGAGATGCTGGCCGTATCGAAGGCGCACCCGAAGCAGGTCGCCCAGATCGTCCCGTCGCCACTCGACTTCCGCTCCTGGCGTACCATCCGCCGCCTCGTCAACGACGGCACCCTCGGCCAGGTCCGCGAGGCGCACGTGAACATCCTCGGCAGCGGCAGCCTCAACCCCACAGCGCCCTTGCATTGGCGCGAGCGCCGTGACTACTCCGGCACCAACACCATGACCCTCGGGCTCTTCATCGAGGCGGTGCACCGCTGGCTCGGCCCAACGAAGCGCGTGATGGCAGACGGCACCGTGTGGGTCACCGAGCGCATCGACCCGGAGACCGGCAAGCCCCACCCCATCGATGTGCCAGACAGCCTCGGCGTCCTCGCCGTGATGGAGAACGGCGCACGTGTGGACTACCGCGTCAGCGCCGTCACGCACGCCCCCGCCTCCGGCAACGGTGTCTCTCTCTACGGCTCGAAGGCCACGCTCCACTGGCAGCAGGGCGACCGCATGACCCTGGCCCCGCTGGGTAACGAGCCCCAACCACTCGAGCCTGACCCCGGCACCGCGGGCGATTGGCGTGTCGAGGCCGACTTCATCGACTCCATCCGCAACGGTACCCCTGTCACCCTGACCAACTTCGAGGACGGACTGCTCTACATGCGCGTGACCGAGGCCATCACCCGCTCACGCCTCGAAGGCCGCGCCGTCAACATCGCTGAGGTGTAGCCCAATGGCTGACTATCCACCGCTCACGCAGGCCGTCGCCCTCGACCGTCTCTGGGCCGACCGCGCACGCCTGCTGAGCGCCGTCGATCACGCCACTGGCCCGACCGAGGATGGCTGGACGCCCGCCGAGCACCTCGCCCACGTCGTCGCGTGGCAGCAGCGCTTGCTAGCCTGGTTCGCCGAGGAGGCCGCTGGTCGCCCGGTCGTTCGCCCTGAACCCGGCTGGACCTTTGACCAGCTCGATGAGCTCAACGCCCGCGACCACGACGCCTCACGCGGCGTCACCGTCGCCGAGGCGCGCGCCGCGTTCGACGCCGCGCACGCTGGCATCGTCGCGCTCGTGGGCCGCCTGTCGTTCGATGACATCAACAACCCGCAGCGCTACGCCTGGCTGGGGTTCCCCGCCGCACACACCATCGCGGGGAACTCCTTCGGCCACTACCGCGAACACGCGGAGTGGCTGGGAGGCTAACCTCCGATCCATGGGCAACTTCTCGATCAAGACCGAACGCGCGGACCCGTGGGCCCCGGAGACGCTGGCCCTGCGCTTCCTCGTGAACATGGCCGGCCTCTGGCTCGCCTCGAAGATCGTCGCCGGCGTCCATGTTGAAGACGTGCCGTCGCTGCTGGCGGGCACCGCCATCTTCGCCATCGTGAACGTGCTGCTCCGGCCGCTCGCCAACCTCGTCTCCTGCTGCCTGATCGTCTTCACCTTCGGCTTCTTCGTACTCGTCATCAATGCACTGCTGCTGGGCGCCACCGCGTGGATCGCGGGACGCCTGGATCTCGGCCTGCGCGTGGACGGGTTCTGGGCCGCCTTCTTCGGTGGCCTCGTGATCTCGGTCGTCTCGATGGTGGCGTCGTTGCTGATCCGGCCGCCGAGGGTGCGCCGCTTCTAGCGCGCGCCGGGGCTAGCCTCCACCGGAGGTACCGGGTCGGGTGCCCCGCCCGGTGACCAGTCACCCAGGGTCATCAACCCGACCACGTAGAACGTCAGCGCCAATACCGCCACGGCGCCCCACACCAGTACGCGACGCATCGCCCGCGAAGAGCGGCTCGAGCGTCGGCGGCGGCGACGGCGTTCGAGGCGTTCCTCACCGCCCTCACCCGATCGGTAACGCTCGGCAGCCGTCTCCAGCGCGCCCACGAGTGACTCGCCGTGGGCCGCGTAATCCTCGGGCCCGCCGAACGCCGCGATGTACGTGAGCGGCAGCGGGTCGCGTCGCGTGCGGCCGCTCACCCGCGCGTCTTCGAACGCCACCAGCGCACCGCCCAGCGTCTCGAGGTGCCGTTGCACCGCTGGTGCCAGACTGCCGAGCCGGCGTCGCACATCGCTCAGGCGCGCCGAGTCGTATTCCGCGGAGGACTCCAGCGCCTGGCGCTCCACGAACAGGTCACGGAACTCGTCGAGCTCCTCCGCGGCCGCCTCGCTCAACGACGCGGCCGTCTCCCGGGCCGACCCGGCAGGCGGAGTCTTCCAACGGTTCATCCGGGTGCTCCGCCCTACTCCGGTCGTAGCGGCGCGATCGGCTCGCGCCCCTTGCGTTGTGCCCGAGGCCCGCGCCCCGCCCGCGAGGGCGTCCCCGGCCGTTCGACGCGTACCGCGCACGCCTTGAACTCCGGGATACCCGAGGGCAGATCCAGCGCGTCGTTCGTCAGGAAGTTCGCCGCCACGCCCTGCAACTGCATGAACGGCACGAACAACTCCCCGCGTCGCATCGAGTCCACCACGTGCACCTCGACGATGATCTCGCCGCGCCGCGATGCCAGTTGCGCCGCCTCGCCGTCCGCGAAGCCGAGCGCGGCCGCATCGGCGGGGTGCATGTCGACGGTGACAGCAGGCACCCGTTCGAGCAAGCCCGGAACGTGCCGCGTGATCACGCCCGTGTGCCAGTGATACAGCGAGCGCCCCGTGATCAGCGTGTACGGGAACCGCTTCGACGGCAGTTCCGCGGCCGGCGGCCCCTGCTCGACCGCCACGAACTTCGCGCGTCCGCGTGGGAACTCTGTCTCGAACAGCCGAGGTGTCCCCGGGTGCGTCGCGTCCGGCACCGGCCACTGCAGCCCGCCCTCGCGCTCCAGCCGCGCGTGCGACAGCCCCGCGATGATCGGCATCAGCCCCGTCATCTCCTCGAACACGTCCGTTGAGGACTGCCACGCGAAGCCGGCCGTCGGACGCTCCAGCAGCCGCAGCACGCGCCGGGCGATCTCTGCGGTGATCTCCCAGTCCTGCCGCGCGTCACCAGGCGCCTTCACGATCGGCCGCACGAGTTGCACCCGCCGCTCCGAGTTGGTGAACGTCCCGTACTTCTCCGCGAACGCCGCCGTCGGCAGCACCACGTCGGCGATCTCCGCCGTCTCGTGCATGAAGATGTCCTGCACCACCAGGAAGTCGAGGTGTCCGAACGCCTCGCGTGCATGCGCGAGGTACGGGTCGGAGATCAGTGGGTTCTCGCCCACCACATACATCGAACGCAGGCGGCCTTCGAGCATCTCCTCGATCATGTGTGTCGACTGCAGCCCCGGCGTGCGCGGGAACTCCGCCCCCCACGCCGCCGCGTACTTCTCGTGCGCCGGCCCATCGAGGGCTTCGTAGCCCGGCAGCGTGTTCGGCAGGCACCCGGAGTCGGAGCACCCTTGCACGTTGTTCTGCCCGCGCAGCGGAGAGATCCCGTTCCCCGGCCCGCCCACCTGCCCCGTCAGCAGTGCGAGGTTGATCAACGACCGCGCGTTGTCCGAGCCATTCGTGTGCTGCGTGACGCCCATCCCCCAGATCAGGCAGGACCCGCGCTCATTGCCCTCGGCGTCTGGCCGAGGCCGCGCGTACAGCCGCGCCGCGCGCCGGATGTCCTCCGCCGGGACACCCGTGATCTGCTCGGCGACCTCGGGCGTCACCTGGCCCGCGACCCGTCGCCACGCCTCGAAGCCTTCCGTGCGCGCCTCGACGAAGTCCGGCGCCCACAACCCCTCGTCGAGGATCACCTGCGCCATCGCGTTGAAGAGCGCGACGTCCGTCCCCGGTCGCGGCTGCAGGTGGATCTCCGCCACGTCACACAGGTCGATGCGGATCGGGTTCACCACGATCAACGTCGCCCCTCGGTCCTCGACGGCTCGCCGCAGCCGCGAGGCCACCACCGGGTGGTTCTGCGCCGTGTCGCTCCCCACCACGAGCAGCGTCCCGGCGATGTCGTAGTCCGCGTACGAGTTCGAGGTCGCGCCAGACCCCACCTGCTCCTGCAATGCCACAACCGAGGGTGCATGGCACAGCCTCGAACAGTGGTCGATGTTGTTCGTCCCCATGACGGCGCGCGTGAACTTCTGGACCGCGTACCCGTCCTCGTTCGAGGCCTTGGCCGACGCGATCGCCGCGAAGGACCCGAGGCTCGCCGCGAACTTCCGCGCTACCAGGTCGAGTGCGTCGTCCCACGTCGCGGGCTGCAACTTCCCGTCGCGCCGCACGAGGGGTTGAGTGAGCCGATCGGGCGCGTGCACGAACTCGAGGCCGAACCGCCCCTTCACACAGGTCATCCCCTGCGACGACCCGTTCTCGGGTACCCCATCAACCCACACGATGCGGCCGTCCCGCTCGTGCACGCGCAGGCCACAGCCCACGCCGCAGTACGGACACGTCGTCTCTGTCACTCTGGTCTCCGGCGCGCGCGTCGAGGCCCGCGCAGGCACGCCGTGCTTCGGCAGGATCGCGCCCGTCGGGCACTGCGAGACGCACTGCCCGCAGGAAGTGCAGGTCGAGTCCTCCCACGCCGCGTCGAACGCGACGCCGATGTGCGCCGTCGGCCCGCGCCCGTTGATCCCGATCGCGCCGATGTGCTGCGTGCGCTGGCACGCATCCACGCACCGCCCGCAGAGGATGCAGTCCGCCATGTTCAGCGTGAAGAAGATGTTGCTCTCGTCCAGCGGCGCGCGCGGTTTCGGCGCGTACGACGAGGCATCGAGGCCGTGCGCGGCCGCATGCGTCGCCGCCTGCCCGCGCCCCTGACCGTCCTCGGACATCCCAATCGTCAGATCGAGCACCCCGCGCCGCACGCGCTCGGCCCGTTCGCTCGTCGTGCGGATCTCCTGCCCCTCGGCCACCGGCGTGTGGCAGGCCGCCGCCAACCGTCCCTGCCCCACAACTTCAACGAGGCACGTCCGGCACGCCCCCAGCGGCCCCCGCGCTTCGGGCTTGCACAGGTGCGGCAAGGCCACCGACGCCGCCTGCACTGCGTCCAGCAGCATCGCCCCGCGCGGCACGCGCACCTCGATACCATCCACGCGCACCGTCACCGGCGCCGCGATCACCGGCAGCATCCCGCCCGGCGGGGAGATCGAGGTCATCGCGTCGCCCCACTCTTCGCGACGTGCGCGCGATAGAGGTCACGCGTCAGTTCCGCGTGCGCCAGGTGCTCCGCCGCGTGCCGCGCCACCACGACCAGCGTGTCGAGTCGCGACACCGGCCCGCGCCTCGGGTGTTGCACCGTTTCGAGCATCCGCGCGTCATCGAGGCCGGGCAGCGCCGCCTCGAACGTGGCGTTCACCCGCGCCCAGCGTGCCTTCACTCCGGCGGGATCCGTCGAAGGAGTTTCGAAGTCCGCCTGGCGGTCGTACTGCACCGGAAGCCCGGCGATCGTGCCGAGCAGGTTGTCCTCAGCGTTCGAGATCATGTGGTTCACGATCGTCAGGACGTTGTTCGCGCCCTCCGCCGCGGGCCGCCACGCGCGCCCTGCGGCGTCGAGCTCGTCGAACGCGACTGCCACGAGCCGGTCGATGCTCCGCATCACGTACGGCCACGTCTGCGCGGCAATCGAGGTCATCGCGCGGCCTCGAAGTCCTGCGGGAACAGCGCCAGCGCCGAGGCCACGGGCTTGCCCGCGAGGCCGCCCAACTGGCACAGCGACGCCTCCGTCATTACCTCGATCAGCGCGTCGATCTGCGCGCGGTTGGCCGAGGCGTCCTCCAGCAGCGCCACCAACCGAGGCGTCCCCTCCCGGCACGGCGTGCACTCCCCACACGACTCGCGCGCGTTGTAGGCCGCAAGCGCGCGCGTGATACGCGGAATGTCGACGTCGAGCGGCAGCACCACCACCCCTCCCGCGCCGAGACCTCGCATGTCGAGTGGAACATCGAACTCCTCGGGCAACACGAAGCGTCCCGACGGCCCGCCGAGCAGCAGCGCACGCACCCGCTGCGGGTTCGCCCCCGCCATCGCAAGCACACCCGACCACGCCGTGATGCCATCGACGGGCACCTCGTACAGTCCGGGACGCGGCACGGCACCCGACAAGGGGATCAACTTCGTCGGCGGTGGCGGGTCATCGAAGACCGTCGTGGCCGCGCACAGGGTCTCCGCGTTGTTGATCACGGTCGGCCGATCGAACAGGCCGCGGTCCGTCGCGAACGGCGGCTTCGTGCGTGGCACCGGCCGCTCACCCTCGATGCTGTTGAGGATCACCGACTCCTCGCCGCACACGTAACCGCCTGCGCCCGAGCGCACCTCGATCTGCACCCCGGTACCACCGAGGGCGCTCCCGTCGAGCAGCCCTGCCTCGCGCGCCTGCGTCACGGCGAGGTCGACCGCGCGCCGTGCGTTCCTCGCCTGCCCGTTGACGTAGATCACCGCTCGCGCGATCCCCGCCGCATGCGCCGCGATCAACACCCCCTCGATCAGCCGGTGCGGGTCACCTTCGAGGACGTGCCGGTCCTTGAAGACCCCCGGCTCACCCTCCTCCGCGTTCACCACCAGCATTCGGGGGCCAGCGTTCGCGGCAGCCAGCCGCCACTTCTGCGCGGTCACGAAGTGCGCTCCGCCCCGGCCCGACAGTCCCGCGCGCTGCACCGCCTCGATCACCTCGTCTGGCTTCCGAGTCACCGCGTGCGCAAGCGCCAGGTACGCCCCCTGCGCCAGCGCGTCTGCGAGCGATCCGTCGAGGTGTCCCACGCGTGCCAGCAGCCCGCGCTCGCCGCTCCCCGCGTACGCGTCCTCGCACGCACCACCGAGGCACGCGACCACCGCCTCGAGCGGTTCGCGGTCCAGTCGCGCGAAGCGGTGTCGGTGTCCCGGCCGCACCACCGTCGCGGCGGGCGCCGCCCAGCACGCACCGTCGCACGCCGTCTCCACCACGCTCGACGCCCGCGTGCCGAGCGCCGCACGCAACACTTCGACCACACCCCCCACGTCGACCGCATCCCCGCACGTCCCGCGATGCACCAGCACGCGCGTCGACGCAGGCGCAGGGAAGCGACCGCGCAACCGCGCGAGGGCCGGCGTGGCGACGATGCTCATCGCGGCGACTCCACTGGCGCGGCGCCGAGGCGCGCGCGCAGGCCTTCCGCCGTCACACGTCCGACCAGCCGCTCGTGTGGGTCCGCCACCACGGGCGCCAGCGCACAGAGGAACTGGCAGTCGATGCGGGCCGTGCGCCCCGGTGACGCCGCCAGCAGCGCCTCCGCGCCTGCGAGGTCACAGGCAACGCCTGTGCAGACGTGCCACACCGCGGGATCAGGTCGCTCCAGCCGCAACTCCGAGTACGCCGTCGCCGTCGCGTACACCTCGGACACTGGCACCCGCACCCACGCCGCGACCCGCTCGATCGCCGGCCGTGGCAGCCATCCGAGGACGTGCTGGGCATCGAGGAGAGCGGGCAAGAGCGCGGTCTTCTCGCGCGGGTGCGCCTCAACCGCACGCGTCGCCTCAGCGAGCCGTGCGGCAGCCTCCGGGGCTGCAACGTCGTAGGGGAGTACGTCGGCCATGGGCCAGATTGTAGGCGAGCAGCCCCTCCGGGCCCCCGCACCCTCAATGCCGCACGTGATGCCCGATCAGCCGACCTCGACCGCGTCGCCGAGGCGGATCGTGCCCTCCGAGGTCGGCGTCAGCAGCACCCCGAACTGCGGCTCGGCCTGCCCGATCACGCGTGTCAGCGTCGTCAACACCTCGCGGTCACGCACCCCGTCCCCGGGGTTCGCGTGGGTCGCCAGGCAGCGCCCCACCGGCCGTTCCGCCTTGAACTCGACGCCACCGATCCGCACGCGCCCCGACCATCCGAGTTCCGACCACGCATCGAGGCCTTCGATCGCGATGTTCGAGCGGAACCGGCGCTCGTCCAGGGCTGCGTCCGCGAGCGCCACGCCCAACGCCTCGAGGCTCGCGCGCCCGTGTGCCGTCACGAACCCGCCGGCCCGGTCCTGGAAGCGAGGGGTCACGCCGTCCCCCACCAGCCGCAGCGGCAACCTCCCCGGCACATCGAGGTCGATCGCCTCCGGCAGGGTTCGTACGAAGGACACGACCGCCTCCGCGAACTGCGCCCGACCGGCATCGTCCAGTCCCACGTCAGCCAACACCCGATCATCCAGTGAGAGCGTCAGGTGCAGCCGCGCTTCGTCGTAGCGGAGTACGAGTCGGGCGAGCCCCGGCGTGTTCATCAGCACCACCATCTGCTGCTTCGGCCACCACTCTCCGCCCGTTACCGTCTCGCGCGGCTTCGCGTCGCCCAGCACCACGCCGAGCACGCGATCGCCCGCCACGCGCGCGCCAAGGATCGTGAGCGTCTCGCATGACTCGGGCGTGAAACCTTTGACGGGATGGCGGTACAGCGCAGCGACGCGTGGCTGGGACATCGGTGGCTCGCTCCCCCTCGGCAGCCGAGGGCTAGACGGCCCCGCGACGGCTGATGATCGCCCACGGCGTCTGGATCATGATCCAAACGTCGCGCCACAGCGATCGGTTCCGCACGTATTCCACATCGATCTCCATGCGCCGTTCCCATGAAGTCTGGCTGCGCCCTGAAATCTGCCAGGAACCGGTCAACCCCGGCTTCACCGACAGCCACGCCCAGCCGTGCCCCTGGAACTCCGCTTCCCACTGCGCGATCGGGCGAGGCCCCACGACGGACATCTCGCCCTTCAGGACGTTGATGAACTGCGGAAGCTCATCGATGCTCCACGCGCGCAGCAAGCGGCCGAGGCGGGTAATGCGCGGGTCGGACTTGCCCTTGAACTCCGGGCCATCCACGGCCGCCGCGCGCATCGCCTCGGTCAGCCTCGACTCGGCATCCGGGATCATCGAACGGAACTTCACGCAGCGGAACGTCCGCCCCAGGTGCCCCAGTCGCTCCTGACGGAACAGGATCGGCCGTCCGGATTCGATCACGATGGCGAGCGCCGCCGCGATCCAGATCGGCGACGTCACCGTCAGCACGGTGACCGCCACGACGATGTCGAGGATGCGCTTCGTGAGGTGGTAGAGGAGGTGTGGCTCAGTCGCCGGAGTGACCACGGAATCATGATCCGCAGTACCTGCGCCCGAGGCCGTTGACATTGGCCGAGACACCCGCACTGGTTGACCCCGGTTCCGCCCTCGCCGCCGCGAGGCATGGTATCGCGGCTTCACAGAATCTGTCTCCGGACATCCTGGAGACATATCTCACAGAGTGACGTTCGTCATGCTCGACTCGATCCTGACCCGTAAACCGTTGGTACAGTACCGAAACCACCTCGAAGGGCGTGTCCTGTGCCTCGACCTCGGTTACTGGCCGGTATGGCCGGTGTTGTCGTCCTTCTCGCTGTCGGCCTCGGCTACTACTTCTCCACCTCCGCCCCCGATTCGGACACCCTCGCCACCTCCGGCCTGATTGCCGTGGTCGAGGGATCCAAGCTGCGCGTCCTTGATGGTTCTGGGAAAAACGCAGGTGCCGTCGAGAGCGTGCCAGTCGAGGGCACCGTCGCCTGGTCCACAGACGCCGCGAGCCTCGGCTATGGCCGGGGGGACACGCTCTACTGGTCGCCCACCAACCTCCAGTTCAGCCGCAAACTCAGCACGATCGCTCCCGGCTCGCGCTTCTTCTGGTCGCCCAGCGGCAAAGAAGTCCTGGTGCAGACCGCCACCGGCGTCGCCATCGTCGACAAGGCGGATCAGGCCACCTGGAAGATGGACGGCGTGAAGCCCCTCGGCTGGTGGTCGGCCACCGGGCTCGTCGGCTCGGGCGTCGCCGTCACGGACGGCAAGACCAGCCGCATCCTGAGCACCTACAACAACGAGGCGTTGTGGACCTTCGACGCGCCCGCGGTCATCCCCAGCCCGGTCAGTCCTGCCGTGCTCGTGCAGCGCAGCGACGGCTGGACCATATGGGACCCCCTCACCGGTGCGCGCCCCATCCCAAACGTCGCCGCCAGCGGCACCGCCGCCTGGGAGCCCAACGGCCAGCGCGTGGCCATCGAGGCCTCCGGCTCCAGTGGCGTCGTCATCGTGAACATCGGTGACCTCAAGACATCCACGGTCGGCGTCGCGGGCGCCGTCACCGACTGGGCCGGTGACCAGATCGCCATCGTCCGCGACGGCACCACCCGCCTCGTGAAGCCCGGGTCGCGCGAGACGAGAGAGATCGGCGGCGCCACGTTCGCCAGTCTCCAACCCGCCGCGCCGAAGTCCGCAAGCACGGCCAAACCGGGCAAGGTGGCATTCGCACAGGTCACGACACTCAAGAGCGGCGGTTCCGCGGTCGCGGTCGCCCCACACCCGAACGGGCGCATCCTCTACATCGCGGACATCAAGGGCCGCATCATCGCGGACTCAGCAGGTGTACAGACCACCTTGCTCGACATCAGCAGCCAGGTCACCGCGTGGGACGAGTCCGGGCTACTCGACATCGCTCTGCACCCGAAGTTCCCGCAGAACCGCACGGCCTACATCTACTACGGCGTCGGCGGGATCACGGACAAGGGCGATGTTGGCCTCAGGCGAAACCTCATCGCCTCCTTCGAGATCGCCGCGGACGGCGTCTCGGCCGTCCCCAACTCACTCCGCGTCCGGCACTCGATCGCCACACCTCAACAGACACCGATGGCACACAACGGCGCAACCATCGCCTTCGCTCCGGACGGACAGCTGTACCTCGCCATCGGCGACCTCGGGAACGCCGACCTCGCCGGTGACCCGAACGCACTCAGCGGCTCCTTCTTTTCGTTCGATGTCGACCAGCCCGGTGATTGGAAAGCCACCAAGCTCGCCTACGGCTTCCGCAACCCGTTCCGCTTCACCGTCGACCCCATCACCAACCAGGTCTGGATCGGCGACGTCGGCGGCATCATCCGCGAGGAGGTCGACGTCCTCACGCGTAACGGGAACTTCGGCTGGCCGCTGCGCGAGGGCGAGATCTGCCGCAGCACTCGCACCGACTGCGACGCCCCCGGCCTCCCGCCGATCCACGCCTGGTACCCGTACCCCAAGGATGGATACCCGTGCGGCGCCGGTGTCATCGGCGGGTTTGTCTACCGCGGGACCGCGATCCCGAACCTCGCGGGCTGGTACATCTACAGCGACCAGTGCACAGGGGACATCTTCGCGATCAACCCGAAGGACAAGGTGCACGAACCCATCCTGATGGGCCGGGCACCAAGCGCCCCGGATTGGGGCGCCGTCGTCGACTTGGTCCCGGACACCAAGGGCGAACCGCTCCTCGTCGGCCTCGGCAGCGGCGTCTGGCGCCTCACCCCGGGCAACTGAGGCACGCCGCGCTAGCGATGCGCCCCCGGCTGCCAGGCGGACTCGCCAGGGTCTCGCCTGACCAGCGCCCACGCCGCATCCAGACATGCGATCGCAGGCCCGATCAACGCGATCAAGAAGTACCCACCATCCGTAAGGACACGCATCCGTCGCGAGGTCGCAGTACCACCCGCTGCGATAGCCATCAGACCGGCAGCCACCAGCGCCTCGGCAACTGCGATGACACTCCACACCCCATCAGCCACTGCCAGCGCCACGACGTGGCCCACTAGCGCCCACGGCGTCGCCAGGCGCAGCACCTTGTGCGACACGAAGCACCACAGCGAACGCCATCGAGATGGCATCAGCATCCAGCCAAGGTGCGGCAACAGCAGCAGTAGCCCGTACTGCGTCCGCCGCTTCCGCTGCACCTCCGCGCTCAGCGAGGCCGCGGCGTCCTCACTCGCTACCGCATCCAGCGTGGCCTCCACCCGGTATCCCTGTCGCTGCACCTCCAGCGCACCCCACAGATCATCGGCAAACCGGCCGCGAGGCCCGCTGCCGTCCCACAACGTCCGCCTCACCGCCCAGCAGGCGCCGTCCGCGCTCTGGCACAGACCCAGCCGGCTCTCGTCGGCACGTAGCCGAGACTCGAAGTGCCAGTACGCGCCCTCCCCGGCCTCGTGAGTGGACGCATCCTCCGGCACCCGGATCCGCTTCACACCGGCCACCGCCCCCACACGCGGATCGGAGAACGGCCGCGCGAGCGCCCGCAGGGTGCCTGGCTCGAAGTGCGCGTTGGCGTCCGTAAGCACCACCACGTCGCTCTGCACCTCGCGCCACCCGACCTGCAACGCAGCGGACTTCCCCAACTGCACCGGCTGCCGGACCAGCGTCGCCCGATCGCCCAACGGCCGGGCGGCCTCGCGGAACAACTGGTCCGTACCATCATCTGAGCCGTCTGACACGCACACGATCGAGAGACGATCTCGCGGATAGTCCCTCGCGAGAATGTTCTCCACCCGCGCCACGATGTGCGCTTCCTCGTTCCGTGCAGCCACCAGCACCGTGATCGAGGGCCACTCCTCGGGGTCGCGATGCTGGACGCCGCGCACTCGCCACGTGACCGCCCGGAGCACAGCGGGGTAGATCAACCACGGATAGATCGCGACCAGGCCGAACCCGACGGCGACCGCCAATGCCCACGGCCGGTCCAGTGTCAGCGACACTTCATCCGCCCGCCAACGCGCGCGCCCGGAACGCCGGATCGCTGACGATGATCCGCAGCAGCCCGTCCAGGTCTGTCCGCGCCGACCACCCGAGCCGTGCCCGGATCAGCGACGGGTCGGCCGCGATCCGGTTCACCTCGCCCGGCCGCAACCGGTCCTCCGACACCTGTAGCGCCGGCACGGCGATTCCCGCCGCCGAGGCCGCCGACGCGACGAGGTCTCGCACCGTGTGCACAACCCCCGTCGCGATTACCAGATCATCCGGCTCCGGCTGCTCCAGCATCAGCGCCGCCGCTTCCACGTAATCCCCCGCGAAGCCCCAGTCCCTCTGCGCGTCCAGGTTGCCGATCTCTATCGACACCGCCTGTCGCCCCTCAGCGATCCGCACCATCGACGCCGCCACATGCTGCACCACGGACGCACGCACTCCCACCGGGGACTCGATGTTGAACATCACGCCGCACACCGCAAACATCCCGTACCGGTCCCGGTAGGCACGCACAAGGTGGTGCCCGAATGCTTTCGACACCCCGTATGGCGTCGCCGGGCGCAGCGGCGATCGCTCGTCGAACACCTCGGTCATCGAGGCCGCACGCCCCAGCGCCTCCGACGACGATGCGTAGAAGAACCGCGCCTGTGGCGCGTGCGCCCGCACCGCCTCAAGCAGCCGCGCCGTGCCGAGCGCGTTCACGTCGGCGTGCCCTACCGGGTCCTCCCACGACGCCGCCACCGATACGCCGGCCGCGAAGTGGAACACCCGCTCCGGCCGCACCGCCGCCACGACCGCATCCAGGACGCCTTGGTCTCGCACGTCGCCCGCGTGGATGCGCACACCGGAAGCCCCCAGCGTCGACGTGCCCAGCATCGCCTCCGCCGTCGCGACCGACCCGGGCCGCGCCAGACCGTGCACCTCGTGCCCCTGCGACGCGGCGTGGCGCGCGAGGTAGTACCCCGCCTGCCCCGTCACTCCGGTCGCGAGGATCCGCATGTCGCTATTTCTGCTGCGAGAAGTAGTCGCCGAACACCTCGGCAACGTAGTCCGCGTCATCCAGCGACATCGCCGGGTGCGAACCGATGTAGAACCCGCGCCGGTTGATCTCGCGCGCCACCGGGAACCGCGCCTCCAACCCCGGCCACATCCGCTCATAGATCGGCTGGTTCGTCAGCGGCATCATGTGCCGCGTCTCCACCCCGTGCTCTTCCAGGTAGAACGTCAGGTCGTCGCGGTCGACGCCCGGCCCCGTCACGATCGGGTACATCATGAACGAGTGGTCCGAGCCCGCGTGCATCTTCGGCAGGATCAGCCGCTCCCCGTACGGCGCGAGGCCTGCCGTCAGCCGAGCCGCGATCGCCCGGCGCTTCGCCACCAGCGAGGCTGCGTCCTTCAACTGCACCACGCCCAGGGCTGCCTCCATCTCCGTCGCCCGGAAACTGTGGCCTACGTGCTCGAAGACGAAGCGGCGCGACATCACTTCCTTCAGCGCCTCGCCCTCCACCTCGTCGTCGTCGATCGCGATGTAGATGCCGTCCCGTCCGTGGTTCAACAGGCTGCGCATCAACTGCGCCACCTCGGGTCGGTTCGAGCACGCGAGGCCGCCCACGCCCGTCACCAGCACGTGTGCCGCGTACGTCGAGAACGCCGAGGCGTCACCGAACGACCCGACCGACTTCCCTTCGTACTTCGCGTACATCGCCTCGCACGAATCTTCCAGGACGCGCAGGTCATGGCGCCGCGCGATCTCCATGATCGGCCCCATGTCGCACGCCTGCCCGAACAGGTGCACCGGGATGATCGCCCGCGTCCGAGGCGTGATCGCCGCCTCGAGGAGCGCGGGGTTCAGACCGTACCGCCCCCACTCGATGTCCACGAAGACCGGGGTCAGGTTGTTGTGCAGCACGATGTTCGAGGTCGCCACAAACGTCACGGCCGGCACGATCACCTGGTCGCCGTCCTGCCACTCACCGAGGATCTTCAGCGCCTGCATCGCCACATGCAGCGCGCTCGTGCCGCTGTTGCAGAACGCGGCGAACCTCAGGTTGTGGTCGCGCGCGAACGTACCCTCGAACTCCTTCGTCACCGGCCCGTACGACAGCCGGCCGGAGTCCAGCACCGCCATCACCGCGGCCCGAGCCTCCGGCGTGACCTCGAAGCCGCCCACCCCTACTGTTCGGATCGGCTGAGCAGTCACGCAGCGTCCCTTCGAGGTACAGGCAGGCCGCCCGCACCATGCGCATCGCGATCATCGCCCGTCGGGCGCAGGGCATCAATGGCACCGGCGGCATGGAACGTGCCGCCACCGAGATCGCCCTCGGACTCCACCAACGCGGCCACGACATCGAACTTGTGACCTCGACGCCCGCCGGCGAGGCCCGTATCGACCTCCCGTTCCGCGTCACCCTGCTCCAGCCGCGCCAGCGTATGGGCATCCGTGGCTGGTGGGACTATCGGCCCTGGGTACAGGCCGTCGCCGACCACGTCCGCGCCAACCCACCCGACTTCATCGTCTCCTTCTACGGAGACGTCGCCGCGCTCTCGCCCGGCTCCCCACCCGTCTTCCTCTTCACCTATGGCCTCGAGTGGTACGTCACGCCGGGCATCCACGGCCTCGGCCTGAAGCGCACCTACGGCCCCCTCGGCCTCGCCGCCGTCCGCCACGCCGCCTTCCTCCCCACCTGCGGCGCCGTCCACCTCTCCCGACTGCACCGAGTCGCCCGCAAACACCTCCGCCCGGACGCCGAGGCGGTCCACCTCCACAATTGGAAGCAGCCAGACGCCGACGCCGGCCCCACCACCGCACGTGCCGAAGCCCGCGCCGCGCTCGGACTCCCGGAAGACGCCGTCGTGCTCGGTGTTGTATCCAGGCTCGCCGCCGACAAGCGGCTGGATGTCGCCGTGCGTGCCGTCCACGCCCTCCGCGCCGAACAGCCCAACCTCCATTTCCTCATCGGCGGCGACGGCCCCGAGCGCGCCGCGCTTCAAGCCATCGCCCAGGGCAACCCCGCCATCCGCTTTCTCGGCCGCGTCGACGACGCCACTGCGCGCAACGTCATGCGCGCCTCAGACGCCACCGTCAGCGTCGCCCGCACGCAGTACCAACTGTTCACGGTCATCGAGGCGCTCTCGCTCGGCGTCCCCGTCCTCTGCGCCGACGCCGAAAGCCAGGAAGGCCTCATCAAAGAAGGCGTCACTGGCTTCATCCTCCCCCACGCCGACGACAACTCGATGCAGCGCGCGCTCCGCCGTCTCCTCGCCATGCCGCCCGAGGCCCGCGCCGCCATGGAAGCCGCCTGCCTCCGAGAGGTCGCCGAGGGCTACACCCTGGATGACGCCATCACCGCCATCGACACCACCGCTAAGCGCGCCGTTGCGGGTGCAGCCGGGCATGGATAGTGGACGCGGGCCCGCGCTGGCTGACCACCGATGGCCTCCGATCGAGGCGATCCTGTCTGAGCGGCGGATAGCGCGTAAGCGCAAACAGCGCAGCTGAAGACAGGCTGGCGTCCGCCCGCGCATCCGGTTCTAATGGGGACGCCACAGCCCGCCCACAAGGGCTGAGACGGGAGTTCGGGGTGCGCGAAGCACAGCGAGTTGCCCTGATCACTGGGATCACCGGCCAGGATGGCTCCTATCTGGCGGAGCTCCTCCTCGCCAAGGGATACGACGTCCACGGACTGATCAGACGGTCGTCGGTGTTCAACACCGAACGGATCGAACATCTGCTCAAGGATTCGCACGACCCGGAGTCGCGACTGCACCTCCACTATGGGGACCTGCTCGACTCTTCCTCCCTTCGACGGTTGATGGAAGACATCCGGCCTACGGAGGTCTACAACCTCGCCGCGCAGACGCACGTGCGGGTCTCGTTCGATATGCCCGAGTACACCGCGCACACGATTACCGTCGGGACGACGAGTCTGCTTGAAGCCATCCACCAGTCTGGCGTTCGCCCCCGCTTCTACCAGGCGGGCAGCAGCGAGATGTACGGCGATGTCCTCGAGTCAACGCAGAACGAGGACACGCCCTTCCGACCTCAGAGCCCCTATGCAGCGGCCAAGGTCGGGGCGCACATGATGGTGCGCGTCTATCGCGAGGCGTACGACCTGTTCGCAGTGAACGGCACACTGTTTAACCACGAGTCGCCTCGCCGCAGTCCGTCGTTCGTAACCAGGAAGATCACCCGCGGGGCGGCGCGGATCCTGGCCGAGTTGGACGACTCTATCTACCTCGGAAACCTGAATGCTCAACGCGACTGGGGCTACGCCCCCGAGTACATGGGTGCGATCTGGGCCATGCTGCAGCAGGACACGCCGGAAGACTTCGTGATCGCGACCGGTGAGACGCATTCGGTGCGTGAGTTCCTTGAGGAGACGTTCCGATTGGCACGCCTGGACGTGGCGAGCCACGTCCGTTTCGACTCCGTCTACCTTCGCCCCGCCGAGGTCAACCTCCTCCGCGGTGACGCGTCCCGAGCGAAGGCTCGTTTGGGTTGGGAACCACAGACTCGTTTCAAGCAACTGGTCAGACTCATGCTTGAGGCCGACTGTCGAGAAGTGGGACTCGACCCCAACTCAGTGCTGCTTCCGGCGTAGGACCGAGAGCCGAGCGACATGCGCCCGAGCGTTAGGCGATCGACACCGCCCATCCAAAGCTCTGACTACGCCTCGACGGCCGCCCCCGCGCGCCCCAGCGTCACCTCGTACACAGCGCCCCCGACGAGGCCCCCCACCAGCGGCCCGAGGATGTACACCCAGAACCCCCCGTGCGGCCCGGGGATCGCCACTTCGCCCCAGCCCGCGACGAACGCCACCAGCCGGGGCCCGAAGTCACGCGCGGGGTTCCACCCCGCCTGCGTCACCGGCGCGAACAGCGAGATCAGCACCGCCACTGTGAACCCGATCAGCAACGGCGTCATCGTCCCCGCCACCGAGGCACGTCGCGCGTCCGTCAGCGCGAAGATCACGAACACCAACACCGCCGTCCCGAACGCCTCGACGCCTGCCGCACGCAGCGGCGACACCAGGTCGCGGTCTGCCCCGCCCTCGTGCGTCGACTCCGGATAGATCGCCGGGTTCGGGAAGTACTCGCCGAACACCATCGCCGAGGCCTCGCTGCCGCCCTCGCCTCGCACGATCGAATGCTCGCGCTCGAACCGCTCGATGAACGGCGAGAACACCGCCAGCACCACGCACCCCGCGAGGACCGCGCCCGCCATCTGTGCACCCACATACGGCAGCGCACGCGACCGCGGGAACGAGGTGCCTCGGAAGACCGTCATCGCGAGGGTGACCGCCGGGTTGAGGTGCGCGCCGGAGACGCCGGCCGTCGACGCGATCGCGATCGTCACGCCGAAGCCCCAGACCGCCGCCACCTGCCACAGCCCCACTTGCGCGCCCGTCAGCACCGCGGCCGCCACCACACCCGTGCCAAACAGCACCAGCAGGAACGTCCCGCACACCTCGGCCACCATCGCGTCGCGCAGTCGAGACACTACGACGCACTCACCCGAGGCAGGTCCATGACCGTGACGCCGATCTCTTCGAGCAGCGCCCGCACTAGCCTTTCGATCTCATCGCGCACGCGGCGCACCACCTCGATCGGCTGGCCCGCCGGATCGTCGAGCGGCCAATCGAGGTAGCGCTTGCCAGGGAAGAACGGACACGCGTCGCCGCATCCCATCGTCACCACGATGTCGGCGGACTCCACCATCGCGTCGTCGAACGCCTTCGGCTGCTCGCCCGCCACATCGATGCCGCGCTCGCGCATCGCCGCCACGACCACCGGGTTCACCGAGGCCCCCGGCTCGGACCCGCCGGACAGCACGCGCACCGCCGGTCCGCCGAGGCGCGCCGCGAACCCCGCCCCCATCTGGGAGCGCCCCGCGTTGTGGATGCAGGCAAACAGGATGGTGGTGGGTTCAGGCATGCCGGGAAGAGTACGGGCTCGCCGTTAACAGCGGGTGAGATGTGATCGAGCAGGTGCTCCCTACTGGATCCGCACCACCTCTTGCGCGCGGCTCCACAGCCCTTCGAGGTTGTAGTACGCGCGCATCTCCAGCGAGAACAGGTGCACGATCACGCCGCCGCCGCAGTCGATCAGGATCCAGCCGTCCTCGCCGGAACCCTCCGCCTTCGCGTCGCCGCCGTCCGCGGACACCGCCATGTCCACAGCATCCACGACCGCGCGTCCCTGCCGGATGTTGTCCACGGTCGCGATCACGAAGTAGTCGGCGAACGCCGCCAGGCTCGTCAGGTCCAGCAACACGACATCCTCGGCCTGCCGGTCCACGAGGACATCGACCAACATCCGCGCACGCTCCAACGACCGTTCGAGGTCGGGCGGACGAGGGCCGGTACGAAGTTGGATGCGGGCGTCGTCGAGCGTGTCGTCGGGCGCGTCAGCCTGATCGGTCGAGGGGATACGAGACTCCAGGCGGCACCTCCGGCGGCGGGCGCCTGCTGGCGGCCCGATATGTCGAGTATACGCGCGGAAGGGCGCCCGGTTTGGGGGCGCCCTTCGTGCGTGCAGTCTGGCGGAGAGGGCGGGATTCGAACCCGCGAATGAGTTACCCCATTACACGCTTTCCAGGCGAGCCTGTTCAACCACTCCAGCACCTCTCCGCGAGGTGGGACGCCATCGATTGGATTGCTTCGCGTGGCGGTGAGGCCGGTCTGCGATGCGGGTCCGTCAGGGAGTGTGCCGACAGACTCGATGGCGGAGAGGGCGGGATTCGAACCCGCGAAACTTGCGTTTACTCGTTTTCGAGACGAGCGCCTTCAACCGCTCGGCCACCTCTCCACTCGTGAGTCTAGCCGAGGCCTTGGCGTAGCCGCGAGGAGTGGGGTCAGCCGCTCTGTGGTGCTCGGTGAGGCTCTATCAGACACCGTAGGCTCAGGGACGGGTGCGGGAGCGGTACTGCGCCATCAGGTCGCGTTCCGCGGCCGTGCGCTCGATGCGCGCCTCCATGAGGGCGTGCTGGGCGCGGGTGCGCGCGCGCTGCAGGCGGCCCCGGGCGTGCTCCAGCGGGTGGCGGGCCGCGTTCGGCAGCCGCTCGAGGTCAGTGTCATCCTCGAGGAGCGTGCGCGCCGCCATGTATCCGGCGACGGCCGCGAGGTTGATCACAAGGGCGGTGCTGAACTTCATCGGTGTCGCCGCTACTTGCCGCGTCGGAGGCCGGTGACGGTCGAGAGGCCACGCTTCAACCCGCGAGTGGCCGCGACCGCCCGCACGAGGGGGTGGACCGCCGTGTCGGCGATGAACTCGGAGGTGCCTCGGACGTTGTGTACGGTCTCCTGCACGTCTTTGAGCGTGGTCTTGATCGGGTCGTTCAGCAGCTCCTGCACCACGCGGGAGAGCGCCCGGACGGCGAACCACAGACCGAACGCGGCAATCGTGAGCGCGAGCATCAGGATGATGCCCATGACCCCATAGACGATGACCACGACGTCGCGCAGGTCGGCGAGGCTCATATCGGTACCCCCAAAGGCCATCGTAGCCGGGTGAGAGCGGGCCGGGCCAGCGGGCGCTCGTGCCTGCGTGTGGCTGGGATGCGGTCGAGTACGGAGGCGTTGGATCTACAGGTCATGGCTTGTCTATCAATGTAACTTCACAGTCTGTACTACGTCATCATGATTGACATCACATCCTATAGCCAGTAGAATCGGCAACATGAACAACGTCAGCGGTCACGCTCAGGCACGACTCCGGCTCGATGAGCGGCTTCGGTCATTCCGAGGGCTGGCGGCGGAACCGCGCCCGCACCTCGGGTGGATCCGTGCCATCCGCGATGCCCTGGGCATGTCGAGCACCGAACTGGCGCATCGCATGGGCGTAAGCCAGCAGGTGATCTCGGACCTCGAACAGAGCGAGCAGCGGGACACCATCAAGCTGGAGACCCTGCGTCGCGTCGCCCGCGCGCTCGACTGCGACGTCGTCTACGCGCTGGTGCCGCGGGTCACCCTGGATGACGCCGTCCGCACGCAGGCCCGCCAGAAGGCGGCACGGCACCTCGGGCGGGTGGCACACCACAGCCGCCTCGAGGACCAGTCGGTGGACTACCTCGGCACCACCAACCTGCTCGATGACCTGGCGGCCCGCTTCGTGGACCGTCGAGGGCTGTGGGCAGAGCCCGAGGGCGGACCGTCGGACGAGCCTGCGTACGGGTCGCCGCCTGCCGGGGAGTGATCGATGACCCTCGATCCGCTCATCCCGGCGGGCGACGGCCACACCGCACTCGCCGAGGACGACCGGCGCGGCCTCATCCCCACGCACATCGCGAGCCGCGGCGACCTCTTCGAAGCCGAGCAACGCAACATTGCGACTGCGTTGCTGCGACGCCCGCCCACCGTCGCGCAGCTGCTCGACGACGCGTACCTGCGAGGGTTGCACCGGGCGATGTTCGGGGATGTCTGGCGCTGGGCGGGCCGCTATCGCACCACTGACACGAACCTTGGTATCGCCTTTCACCGGATCACCGAGGCGGTGCGCGTCCTCGTGGAGGACGTGCGCGCGTGGGTGGAGTACGGCACGTATCCGCGCGACGAGATCGCCGTGCGCTTCCACCACCGGCTGGTGCAGGTCCACCCGTTCCCCAACGGCAACGGCCGTCACTCGAGGATCGCCGCCGACTACCTCGTCGAGGCGCTCGGCGGGCGGCCGTTCTCCTGGGGCGCCGGCCTTGAGGTCGACACGGACGGACTGCGCGCGGCGTACCGCGCCGCGCTCACGAGCGCGGACGCTGGGGAGATCGCGCCGCTCCTCGCGTTCGCGCGGAGTTAGGTGCCGCTGCTAGCGGGCTAGGTCTTCACAATCACCAGCGTGCCCTGCAGCCCGCTTGCGAACGCGGTGTTGAACTCGGTGTTCACGAAGCTCGGCGCGCCGACGACGAACGTCAGCACCTTCCCGCCCAGGGTCGCTGAGATCGAGGTGGCCTTCACGGCCGCGCCCGCGGTGTCGAGTTGCGCCGTGGTGCCGGTGAACGAGGCGAGCGAGACTCCCGAGGGCGAGATCGAGCCCGTGAAGCCGCCGGCGGCCGGCGCTGCGGCGGTCGTCACGGTGGGCTTCGGCGCCGCCACGGTGAGGGCAATCCCCGCCGCCGCGTTCGCAGGCGCGCCACCTTCGGACCAGGTGACCGTCTGCTCCGCCGCCTGGCCGTCCACGGTGAACGACACGACGTCACCGGCGCGCGGTGAGCAGGGCGAACTGACCGCGATGTACATGAGCCACGTGCCCGTCGCGGTCACGGCGACCGCCGGCCCGCACGACCGGCCGCCGATGTTCGCGCCGATCATCGCGCCCGCCCTCAGCCCCACGCCGTAGGCCGTATACGGCGCGGCCTGCTGCGCCGCGGCCGGAGCCGCTGTCGCGGTCAGGAGCCCCGCGCACACCACCAGCGCCAGCCCGAGGCCAGCCAGTCGTCGGATCGCGGTCATACGAGACTCCTTCGACGCATACACGGACATCGCGCCGCGCAGCCTAAAGCAACCTGGATCTCTCGGCGCCTCTACCGCCACGACCCCTCGATGGTCGCACCGCCGAGGACCTCGGTGCCGCGGTAGAGGACAACGGCCTGGCCGGGAGCGATGGCGCGGGCGGGGACGTCGAGGGCGAGCGTGAGGCGGCCGTCGCTGGCCTCGATGACATGCGCGGGGAGGTCGGTGGCGTGGTAGCGGATCCGTGCGGTGACAGCGTCGCCGGGCTGGGGCGCGGTGGTGGTCCAGTGAGGCGCGCTCGCCTCGATCTGCGAGGCGAGGAGATCGCGCTCGTCGCCCACGGTGATGGTGTTGCGTGCGACATCGATGGCGGTGACGAACTGGCGGGCGGGTGCGCCGTCTGCACCGGGGCTCGGTGTGACGGGGACGCCTCGCCGCTGGCCCACCGTGTAGAGCGGGATGCCGAGGTGCGTGCCGGCGCGGGTGCCGTCGGGCCGCTCGATGTCGCCGGGGGTGCCGGTAACGCCGCGCACGGCGAGGAACTCGCGGTAGTCACCGCCGGGGACGAAGCAGATGTCCACGCTGTCCGGCTTCTCGGCGAGCGGAAGCCCGAACCGCCGCGCGTGGGCGCGCGTCTCCGCCTTCGTCAGCCCGCCGAGCGGGAAGAGCGTGCGACGCAGCGCGTCCTGGTTGAGGGTGTAGAGGACGTACGACTGGTCCTTCTCGTCGTCGACGGCGCGATGCAGGCGGACGACATCGCCGTCCCGCTCAGCCCTCGCGTAGTGGCCGGTGGCGAGGTAGTCGACGCCCATCGCGAGGGCGCGGTTGAGCAGGGTGTCGAACTTCACGTACTGGTTGCAGTTGAGGCAGGGGTTCGGGGTGCGGCCATTCCGGTAGGCGTCGACGAACGGCTCGACCACGTCGCGCTCGAACTCGCGCTCCATGTTGAGGACGTAGTGCGGGATGCCGATCGCCTGTGCGGCGGCCCGCGCATCTCCGACGTCCTCGATGCCGCAGCAGGTGCGGCCGGAGCGGAGGGCGGTGTCGTCGGCCTCGGTGTAGAGGCGCAGCGTGACGCCCACGACGTCGTATCCCTGCTCGTGGAGCAGGGCGGCGGCGACGGCGGAGTCGACTCCACCCGACATGGCGACGAGGACGCGTGCGGTCATGGATCCAGTGTAGAAAGGCCGGCTGTCGAGCGCAGGAGAACCCTCGCTACGGGCCAGGGTGCGCACACTCAAGCCCGAAGCGAACTTCTCAGTATGGGAGAAGTGGCCGGGCTACGGGACGCGTTCGGCCCTCACGACCACCCGGTCCGAGTACTCCTTCGTGATCGTGTCGAAGGCGCCACCACACGTGTAGAGCGTGATCGTGTCCTTCGGCACCTTGCCCGACCACACCGTCGTCCAGTCCACGCCGCTTCCAGCGTTGTACTGCCGACGCGACACCACCTGGTACCGCAGCACCTTGCCGCCGTACTCCACCTCGATCAGGTCGCCCGTCGACAGCGCCGAGATCTTCGAGAACACGCCCTGGCCGCGATAGCGCACACCCGCGTACGGGATCAGGTAGTCGTAGTCCACGTGCCCGGAGAAGATCGCGTTGCCGCCCTCGCCCGGCTTCCCGCCGAGGCCCGGCCAACCGCTCAGGTCATACCAGATCACGTCGGCCGGCCCCGCCGGGTCCGCCATGATCCCGTCACGCCCCACCGTCCGAGACGCCACACGCGCGTCGACGCTGATCGCCGGGATCTTGATCCGCGCGAAGTTCGCGTCCTTCGGGTAGTCGTACTCCTTCAGGAAGTCGTCCAGGTTCCGGAACAACTTGTTCGCGTCCGGTGGAGGTGTCACCTTCGGCGTCGGCAGCGGGGGCGCAGCCTCGTCCGGATGAGACGGCGTCGGCGTCGCGCTCGCACCCGCCGAGGTCGGCGTTGGCGTCAGCAACCGCACCGCATTCTTGTCCTTGTTGCTGCAGGAAGTCAGCGTCGCCGCCAACAGGACCGACAGAGCGAGCAGCGGCCACCACCGAAGGCTGCGCCGCCCATCGCGCCGCAGCCACTCGATGGCACCCGAGACAGCGCGCGTCAGTCCGCGCACCAATCCACGCGAGGTCAGCATGAGGCAACCTCAGTCAGTCGATTCCGGTGGTGGGAGTGTCCGCCTCTAGGGTACCGAGCCATGCGCGGGCCTGCCACCAAACAGCCAGCGAAGGCACGGTCACACATTGAGAACGAGGTGCGCAGTGAAAGTGTGGGGGGCCGCCTCATGGACAGGGCCGCCCCCCACCACATCAACGCTTCGAGCGCGTCCCGGGGCTATGTCTTGACGATCACCAGCGTGCTGCTCAGGCCGATCGGGAATGCCGCGTTGAAATCAGCGTTCACGAACGATGGCGCACCCACCACGAACGTCAGCATCCGTCCGCTCGCCGTCGCCGAAACGGACGTCACCTTCGCCGCCGCGCCCGCCGTGTCCAGCTGCGCCGTCGTCCCGCTGAACGACACGATCGAGACACCCGAGGCAGCGATCGTGCCGCCGGAGAACGTGCCCGCCGTGCCGGACGGCGGCCTCGGTGTGGTCGCCGGTGCGACACAGGTGCTGTCGGTGAACGTCACCTCCCGCGACCCGAGCAAGACCGAGGTGCCGCCGGTCGCCGGCGTCACCCGCAGCGTCACTGTCACCACCGTCGCGCCGGAGAGGCCCAGGCCCACGGCCAGAGACGAGCCGGAAGATACGCCGGCCGCCACCGAGGCCGCCGCAGTTGTTGCAGTCACCCCTGCGGTGTCGATCGTACCCAGCGTACCCGTGAAGAACGGGGTCCACCTGAACGAGCCCGCGCTCAGGGTCACCTGCAACGCAGCAGCCCGACCTGACCCTGTGTTGGCGGCCACGCCACCACCGGTCGAAACGAACGTGACTTCCGCGGTACTGACACCGGCCGAGGTGGTGCAAACCGTCGGATTGGTCGTGATCCCCCAGATCGTCACGCCCGCGCTCGCCGCGGTCTCCGAGTCCACATTCGTGGCCAGCGTGAAGCCCGCCGCAGCGATCGTGCCCGCAGCCGTCGGATTCGTGACTCCAGCGATCGTGATCGACTGACGCCCCACGGCCGCGCTGGTCTCGCAGGTGCCAGTCACCGCGATCACCACCGACTGATCCGTCCGTGCCGCAGTTCGGACCGTACACGCCAGCGCGTTCGCCGTCACAGTGACGGTGGGGTTGTTGGGAATCACGAACCCGGCGGGGAAGGTCACCGTCACGGAGGTGATGTGGTTCGGCACGGATCCCTGCCACCCGTTGATCGTCCACGTCTCGGTCAGCCCGGTCGCCTGGATCGGCGCCGTGAACACCGGTGGCACCACGAGCGCGGCAGACGCGACACGAGGCGATGAGCCCGCCAGCAACGCCACCGCCACGGCAAATGCCGAAAGGACGCTGGGCAGACTGAATCTCGTGGAAAGCCTGGTCATTGATGTCCCCACTGAAGATCGCGAGCACCGGGTCCGAGTCTGGACGCTGTCCAGCCTAGCGGAAGCGTACGAGGACGAGATCGCCGGACGCGAGCGTCGCATCCGTAGACGGCGTCGCCAGCAGGAATTGACCCGCCGCGGCATCGAGGTAATAGACCTCGCTGACAGGCAACGGCAACGACACCAGCGCGTCCCGCAACGGGACAGACGGCCCCGCCCAGCGCAGCCAGAAGTCGCGCGTGATGTCTCCGGACGGACCCAGCCAGTGTCCGGTCACGTAGGCCGCCGGCTGCAGGTTCAGCGCCACGGGAGCGCCACCATCCGTCAATGTGGCTACCTCGCCTGCCCAGACACCATCGTCCACACGGCCCGCCAGCAACGCGAACTGCACCAGGCCACCCGCCGAGGGACAGCCGCGCTTCTGCGCGGACGATGCGACCGACACGGCGTAGTACCCCGCCTCGTCGCTCAGGCGGATCACCTCCGCCGTGCCGCAGACCGCTCCGGACACGCTCAGCGCGCGCACGCGCTCGGCAAGCCCACCCTGCCCGTCTGCCAGCACATACCCGTAAAACACCGCACCCGAAGAAACAGAGACGGGCCCCTCCGCCAAGGCGGAAGGACCCGTCCCCATCGATCCAAGGATCAGGCAGAGGCCCAGCGCCAACGCGACCGCTCCACGAGAGAGCCGTGCGACCACGTTGGACCTCATCCCGTACACGGACTAACGCTCGCGCGTCGCCGTGCGGGCACCAGCGACCAGAGCCGCTGCAGCGATGCCCATCATCAGGACCAGTGCCATCGAGGTGCCGGTCGAGCCCAGAAGGCCCGCGTCACCCGTCTTGGCGGGAGCCGGAGCGCCAGCACCGGCGGTCAGGGCGATGCCCTTGGCCGCGTCAGCCGGAGCGCCACCAGCGGTCCACTTGACCGTCTGGGCCGCCGCTGCGCCGTCAATCGCGAAGGAGACAGTGTCGCCTTCCTTCGGGGCACAAGCGTCGGTCGTCGCGATCGTGATCTTCCAGTTGCCCTGCGCGTCAGCCGTGGCGCCAGCGCCGCAGGACTTGCCTGCGATGTTGGCGGTGATCTTCGCGCCGGCCTTCTGGCCAATGCCGTACGCGGTGTACGGCGGGGTCTGCGCAGACGCCGACGCGGCGAACGCGCTGAAGAGCACAACAGCAGCCGCGATGGCGATGCCGAGGCCCATGAACTTACGAGTCGTCATTCAGTATTCCCCCCTCGGGAATGCCCGAGGAACGGCCCCCCCAAAAAATCCCGATACTCCCTCGGTACTCGCTGGGTGACAGGCACGAATGCCTGCCACCCAGCCCCCTGAGTACCAAGTACCAGGAGCGATCCGCGCGCGACTAGCGCTCGCGGGTCGCCGTGCGGGCACCAGCGACCAGAGCGGCCGCAGCGATGCCCATCATCAGCACCAGCGCCATCGAGGTGCCGGTCGAACCCAGCAGGCCGGCGTCGCCGGTCTTCGCCGGGGCCGGAGCCGGGGCCGCAGCGCCCGCGGTCAGGGCGATGCCCTTAGCCGCGTCAGCCGGAGCGCCACCAGCGGTCCACTTGACCGTCTGGGCCGCCGCTGCGCCGTTGATCGAGAAGGAGACAGTGTCGCCTTCCTTCGGGGCGCAGGCAGCGTCGGTGCCAATGGTGATCTTCCAGTTGCCCTGTGCATCCACGGTCGCGTCGCCACCGCAGGCCTTGCCCGCAATGTTCGCCGCGATCTTGGCGCCGGCCGTCTGGCCCACACCGTACGCCGTGTACGGCGGGGTCTGAGCAGAAGCCGAGGCAGCAAACGCGCTGAACAGGACAACGGCCGCCGCGAATGCAGCACCGATGCCAGCCAGCTTTCGAGTCGAAATCATGCAGAACTCCTTGGGGGATTCCCGCCCTCTGTCGTTCTGAGATCCCCGGAGGAGTTGCCTCCTCCGGGGACCCAGTGTTTCAAACCAGTTGTCTCAACCGAGACCAGTCAGCGGGGTTGCCCCCGGATGACTAGGCGCCGGTCTTGACGATGACCAACGTGCCGTTCAGGCCCGTCGGGAACGCCGCGTTGAACTCCGCGTTAACGAAGTCCGGCGCGCCGATCACGAACGTGATCATCTTGCCACCAACGGTCGCCGTGACCGACACGACCTTCGCGGTCGTACCAGCCGTCGTCAGCTGAGCCGTCGTGCCCGTGAAGGACACAATCGACACACCAGCCGGAGCGATCGTCCCACCTGAGAAGCCCGTGCCTGCAGGCGGCGGGGTCACGGAGCCAGCGCCGACCTTGAAGGTCGCCGACTTCGCTGAGCTACCGATCAACGCCGTGGCGTTGATTGTGTCCGCGGTCGACGGTGAGACGTACGTGAACGTCGCCTTGCCGTTGACCGTGAAGGCCGGGTTCGGGCCCGTCGGCAGACCGTTGGCAACGTTCGCCACGGCGCCAGCGCTCGTGACCAACTGGACGGACGTGCCGTCGCCAACTGGCTTGCCCGCAGCACCCAACACGTCGACCGTGATCGTGCCCGCGCTCGCCACAGCCATGTCCGGAGCGGTGATCGTCATCGTCGACGCAGCAACGGACGAAGAGAACGTGTCACCAAGGGTGATCGTCACCGTGCCATTGGTCGTGCCAGTGGACGTCGGTGCCGTCGCCGTGATCGTGTAGACCGTGCCGGCAACGCCGGTGGTCGCAACCTTGATACCAGCGCGGGCCTGGCCAAGGATCGTCGAGACTGCGCTCGAGACCGAGGACGTGATCGCCGTGTCGGTCTGCGGCGTGACGAACGACACAATGCCGTCCGCCGGGGCCACAGTCCACGTCACAACAATGCCAGCGGCGTTGTTGCCAGCCGCGTCCTTCACCGTCGCGGAAGCGATGTTCTGGTAACAAGTCACCGCAACATACGCGCCACAACGGGCCGGCGTGGTCGCGCCGGAAGTGGTGCTCGCAGCACCAGAAGTCGGGTTAGCCGCACGGACTGCGACCGACACCGAACCAGCCGTGGTACCGGTCAACGTGACCGTGCCCGTGCCCGTAACGCTGCCAACCGTCGCCGTGATCGTCTGCGTCCCGCTCACACCAGAGCCGGTGATGCCGACAGTGACGGCACCGTTTGCCTGGATCGACGTCGTGCAGACGCCGCTACCCGTCGTGCCACCCGGGCACGTGGTGAACGTACCGTTGCTGGTCGTCACCGTGACCACGGTGCCGTTCAGCACCTGGGTACCGGTGGCGTCCAACGCCGTGATCACCGTGTTCTGCGCCGTGGTGTTACCAATCGACGCAGCAGCCGGGACAACCGTCACCGAAGCCGCAGCGCCCGGAAGCGCCGTTGCCGTGGTGAACGTGATCTGCGTGGTGCCGATCACGACTGCGGCGCCGCCGCTAGCCGGGGTCGCGCGCAGAACAACCGTCGCCGTGCCAGCCGTGCTCGGGGCCTTCACCGTGAAGACACCCGTGTTGCCGGCGGCAGTGCCGGCCGTCAACGAACCGGTCGCCGTCGTCACCGGGGTCGTGATCGCCGTCCACGCTGCAGCCAGCGTGCCGGTCGGCGTGCTCGAGAACGCGCCGATGTCGGTCGTGGCCGTGATGACGTTGACACCCGTACCGGCGTTCAGAGACGTCGAGCTCGGGGTGAACGTGACCAGAACCGTGCTCGCACCGTCAGCCGGGACCGAAGTGGTCGGGCTCTTGGTCGCGGCCGTGTTCCAGATCTGCGGCGGCGTCGCGTCGAAGTCCACGGTGTCGACCGAGGTCGTCACCGAGAAGCCCGCCGTAGCCGTCGGAGCAGCAGCGCCCGTGAGGGCGGTGTTGGTCGTCGGGTTGGTGACATTCGCCACCGTCACCGACACCGCAGCAGCACCACTGGCGGTGGCGCCGTTGGTGATGACCAGTCGGCCGTTGGTCGTCGAAACGACCGTCGGCGTACCACCCCACGAGAGGGTGATGTTCGCCGCGGTGACGTTGGTCGTCGTGAAGTTCTGCGGGAAGTCAATCGTGATGGTGCCGGTAGTTGCCGGAACCGTCACAGCGGTCGTGAACGAAACCGTCCACGTCTCGGTCAGGCCCGTGGCCTGAACCGGGGCCTGGAAGTTGACGGCCGTAATGGCGCCAGCTTCAGCCCGCCGCTGCTGGCCGAGCAGCGAGACGGCCATCACGGCCACCAGCGCTACCACGGTCAGCGGTGCAAAAATTTTCTTCAAAGTCAAGGATTCCTCCTGGAATCAATCGGATTCGAATCAGCCATTGTTGTCTGTGTGTCCCTGTCGTTCCCTTTCGTTGTGGACCCGGGACGGGCACTGGCGACTGGTGCCGCCGCTCGAGCGAGACGCCACCAACCGTGGCCGCCGTCCCCCCTGGGGCCGATCTGGATTCGTTGCAATCGTAGAAGCGCGCACAGATACGCACACGCTGCTTCGACGCAAAGGAGTAAACGTCGCCGGAGGCCCTTGGGTTAACCCTGCCGCCAGATTTCTCTGGCCGGGGCCTCGCCCCGAGGGTCCAGACGCCCGTTCACCCCTTACAACGCCCCCACTCCAGTGAACGTTCCCAGATCAACTGCTTAAGCGCATCCCCAATACCGCTTCCAACAGATTCAGCTGGCGCCCCTCCCGCCTCCACCAGCGCTCCGTCTTCGGCCTCCGGGCTCCCCCTCCTCAACTAGGACACGGGCTGCCCTCGCGATGCGAGGCTCTTCCCGCCCTCCTGGGCCCCGTCGACGGAGGGAGGGGTAGGAAGAGCCGGGGGGAGGTGGCCGCGTTGAATCCGCCGGCGCCGAACACCCCCCGTCACATAACCGTTAACCATTCCCCAAGATCCCGCGTTCTCTCTCTTGCAACGGGGGAACGAGGTACCGGCCAGCCAGCCCGCACCAACCGCCCGCACAGCCGAGCGGTCTACACTGAACAGGTCGACGAAGCCCCTCTCAGGGCACTTCGAAGGCCTCGCTAACAGTCGGACCCGACGGTTGAGGAGCGGCCCAGGTGCAGCCTGGCGGCACGGATCGCAATTCCTCACGGCGCGGCCTACCGGTCGAACAGGAACGCACGCTCGTCGAGCGCGCCGCCCGGGGTGACCAGCAGGCCGTTGGGCTGCTGTACGACGCCTACGTCGAGCCGCTCTACCGGTTCTGCCTCTCTCGGGTCGGCAATGAGACCGATGCCGAGGACCTCGCTGAAGAGATCTTCATCAAGGTCATGCGCGCAGTCCCCGGATTCGAGTGGCGCCCCCTCGGCCCCCTCACCATCGCGGTGAGCGTCGAGGTCACGCAGGCCGAAGCCGCAGGCCGGGGCGGGATGGCGGAGCCTGCTGAGGAACGAAGTCCGTTCCGTGCCTGGCTCTTCCGTATCGCTCGCAACCACGTCGTCTCGCACTACCGCCGCTCCGCCCTGCGGACCACGGTGGGCGAGGTGCCGGACTGGATCGCGGACGGCCATCGAGGTCCGGCAGAACTTGCCGAAACTTCGATCACCATCCAGGAGATCTTCGCTGCGGTGGAGCAACTGCCCCCCGCACAGCGCGAAGTCATCCAGTTGCGATTCGGCGCCGGCATGACCGTCGCAGAGACCGCCGAAGCGCTGGAGAAGCACGAGACCAACGTCAAAGTGCTCCAGCACAAAGGCATCAAACGATTGAAGGAGATCCTGGACGGCCAGGACCGCGCCGCAGCCACCGAGGCAACTCAACGGGCTGAGGTGCGGGCACAGAAGGAGCAACCGGGGCGATGGGCGAGGTGACTCCCCTCATGAGTGGTATGGCCGAAGAGCAGCCCGTGGACGCGGCTGCCCTTGCGGACGCCCTCCGCTTCGCGGATGCCCTGGAGCATGCCGAGGCCGGTCTGGACCTCCATGACATCCACCCGATGGAAGACCCCGCGCTCGCCGGCATGCTCAACACCATTGCCACCATGCGCG